>CAZUHO010000013.1:8322-14219 GCA_964620725.1 uncultured Dehalococcoidales bacterium | reverse complement strand
CGGTTGTGGGCACGATTATCGTTGTCTTTTTGTACTTCCTGCTAGCCAGATACGCCGAAATCAGCCTAATCATACAGGGCGTAATATTGGTCGGCATAATGTTGCTGGCACCGCAGGGTATTATGGGCTCTTTACGCAGGACTCGAATTTACCGTTCCCTGTTACAACTAGCTACCAGGCGCTAAATAAGCTAAGATAAATCAAGCGGAATTTCTTAATAGGAGGTGCATGCTATGGAAGGCCCCGTGCAGCGTATTGAGCGCATTGAATACTACTATACTGTGGTTCCCAATAGGGTTGGAGCGGGTGCTAAGGTTTTCAATGAGCTCAAGGCAAAACGTGTCAATCTGCTTGCTTTCAATGGTTTCCCATTGAGCGCGCAGCGTAGTCAGCTCGACCTCGTGCCGTCCAGCGGAGGTGCCCTCGTTGCGGCGGCACAAAAAGCAGGGATCAAGCTGGTGGGACCCAAGGTTGCTTTCCTGATCTCGGAGTGGGAGCACTTAGGTGCTGTCGCCGACATACTTAGCAAGCTAGAACAAGCCGGGGTCAACGTCACAGCCATGCAAGCCATCGAAACCGGCGACTGGCGTTATGGAGCCATCCTCTGGGTTAAGCCACGCGATATCGGCAAAGCTGCCCAAGCATTGGGTATCTCTTAAGGCATGTTACCCTGCGTTTCTGGGGGATTTAGCTAGTAGGCCGTACAGGTCTCGAACCTGTGACACCCTGATTAAAAGTCAGGTGCTCTGCCAACTGAGCTAACGGCCCACTAGATTTAATTAGTTTAGCAAATCTAAAGCCCTGGCGCAACCTGGTTTGGAGCTGGACGCCTGCCCATATCAGCTATATAATGGGAAAAGGTAAAATGGAGAAGCAAGCCAGGGAACTTGTGATTAACCAGGCAAGGTTGTCTATAGTCCAGGGAGATATTACCGAGCAGGCAACAGACGCCATAGTTAATGCAGCTAACTCCGGCTTGATGGGTGGTGGTGGCGTTGACGGTGCCATTCATCGTGCTGGAGGCCCGGCTATCCTGGAGGAGTGCAAGCAGATTGTGGCCAGTCAGGGACGCCTGCCCACGGGCAAGGCGGTCATCACCACCGGGGGAAATCTGCCAGCAAAGCATGTGATTCACACCGTTGGTCCTATCTGGCGGGGTGGAAACAAGGCTGAAGCATCGCTACTGGAAAGCGCCTACAAAGAGAGCCTGAAGCTGGCAGCAGCCCATAATCTAAGCAGCGTATCCTTTCCTTCAATAAGTACTGGCGCCTACGGCTATCCGCTGGCTGAGGCGGCAATGGTAGCGCTTAAAGCCGTAGCCTCTTTTCTTAGAGAGCAGGCTACCTCGGTAAAGGAGGTAGTATTCGTCCTCTTTGATTCCAGAACCTACGAGGCTTACTCGTCCGCCCTTGAGGAGGTGTTATGAGATATAGAGGTTTTGGTCTAACCGCGGTCTGGATTTTAATCGGTATAAACCTGCTACTGTTTGTCGCTACCTCTATTAACCGGGACCTTCTCTTACTCCTCGGGCTTTACCCGGCAGGCTTTTTAGCCCAGCCGTGGACCTTGGTGACCAACATGTTTGTCCACGCCGGTATATGGCATATCTTAGCCAACATGATAACCCTGTTCTTCTTCGGGGGCTTCCTCTATCGCTTGATTGGGTCAAGAAATTTCCTTATCACCTACTTTGGTGGGGGGATACTGGGGAGTATTCTTTATCTCCTTCTTGCCGACCCCTATACCATTGCTGTAGGTGCTTCGGGAGCTGTTTATGCCCTGGCGGGAGCATTGGTGGTGATGATGCCTAACTTGAGAGTCCTGGTTTACTTTATTGTCCCCATGCGCCTGTGGATGGTGATTTTAGTCTTTTTTGTTCTCTGGTCCATACCACAGTTATTCCCAAATATAGCCTGGCAGGCTCATCTTGGCGGTCTGGTTTTCGGCCTAGCTATGGGCTTTTTCCTCAGGAGAAGGGGGCGCTATTACTACTACTAAGATGAGCAAGACCCTATCTATCATAATCCCTACCTATAACGAAAAGGACAACATCGTGCCACTCGTGAAACGGCTCGGCAAAGCCCTTTCTAACTACGACTACGAAATCCTGTTCGTTGACGATAATAGCAGTGACGGCACTGCTGAGGCAGTTGAGGCACTATCATCTAAATACCCGGTGAGAGTGTTTGTCCGCAAGCGCAAGAGGGGACTGGCATCAGCCATTGTTGATGGCCTGGGGCACGTGACCAGTCCGGTCATAGGAGTAATTGACGCTGATTTGCAACACCCACCTGAGGTTATGCCTGACCTGCTGAGAGAGATAGAGAGGGGAGCCGATATAGCCATCGCCAGCCGGTATGTCGAGGGAGGGGGTTGCCGGGGCTGGGGGTTGACCAGAAGAATAATATCAAAGGGAGCCATATCCTTATCCCACCTCTTCTTGCCCTCAACACGACAGATTAGAGACCCTATGTCCGGCTTCTTTGCCTTTAAGCACCAGGTTGTAGCTCACGCCCGCCTGAAGCCAACAGGCTATAAGATACTCTTAGAAGTACTTATGGAGGGGCAATTCCAGCACTCAGCTGAAGTTCCCTTTACTTTTGAAACCAGGGGGCGCGGGGAAAGCAAACTTAACGCCCGACAACAGATAGATTACCTGAAACACATCTTTAGCCTTATGAGAAGAAAGGGCGAACTGCTGAGGTTCGTCAAGTTTTGCCTGGTCGGGTTCAGTGGTGTTTTGGTCAATATGGGGCTGCTCTGGTTGCTAACGGAATTTGCCGGCTTGTTCTACCTCCTCTCGGCGGCCATCAGCATAGAAACCTCTATCCTCACCAACTTTACCCTCAATGACTACTTTACCTTCCGCGACCGGCGCTCTCCGACCCTGAAATCGTTCCTGAGCCGCCTAGTGAAGTTTAACCTGGTAAGCCTGGCTGGGCTGGCGCTCAACATGGGGGTACTCTGGCTGTTCACCGAGGTCTTGGGGATATACTATCTCCTCTCTAACCTCTTTGGTATAGTGTTGGCTACTCTATGGAACTACCTGGTTAACACCTGGTGGACATGGAGGTAGTAAAAAAACTGCCCCGTGATATAATGCACCAGAGTAAATGCTTAAATGGTAGCAAAGAAAGTATCGCCCGGCTACGACTGGGAAGCGTTCAGAAGCTGGAATCCTCTGCGAAAACATTGGAAAAGTAAGATAGCCGGTAAAGTATGGAGCATGGTAGCCAAACCGCCCAAAGCTGTGCTGGACATAGGATGCGGCTCGTCACCAATCATTACGCATTTCCCAAACGCCATCGGCATTGATATAGACAATGACAAGTTAGCGTTTATGCAAACAAAGGTAGAGAATAATCTGCTCCGTATGGACGCTCACAGCTTGGGCTTTAAGGATGAGAGCTTTGATCTAATACTGTGCATAGAAACCATAGAGCACCTCGAGGATGCGGACAAAGCAATGAGCGAAATCTCAAGGTGTCTCAAAAAGGGCAAAAGGGTAGTTATTGCAACGCCAGACAACTCAAGGATGCTCTGGAAAATTGTCCAATTCTTGTATGATAGGCTCATGCCGGGAGGGTATAAGGGAGAGCATACATACCTTATGACCAAGAACTTTCTTATACAGCTAGCGGCGAGACACAATTTGTCGTTGGAAAAGATAGAATATGTCCTTCGGTGTGATATGGTCGTACTCTTCAGGAAGGGCGGATAGATGACCTCTAATAGCGGCAAGCTGCTAAAAAGCTCAAGCAAATGCCTGTCCTTATAGAGGCAGTTAGATAGCGGTCCTTCCCAGATAAATCAGAACGGTGGCAATAACAAGCAAAATCCAGTAGAAATCAGGGACTGGCCCCCACCACCTTTTGTGCCACCAGATTTTTCTCTTGCGGAAGCTCCTAATCCCATAATATGGGTTAAAGGCAAACCACAAGAAGTCCTCCACCAGAAGCATTCCCAGGTAAAATCCAATGAGAAGGCATTCCAGCTGCCAGCTCCAGGGGACAAAGAAAAGGGGCAGGTGAAGTATAGCAATCAAGAAGAGGGTCATAAAGACGTGATAGCCGGTTAAGGGACGCCCGCCCGTTAACTTAGCGATCCACCCCTTTTTTATGCGCCAGCCAGGTAACTTTGCCGCCCAACCATCCTTACCCTCAATTTGGATTTCCCAGAAGGCAAGGATAAAGGCCAGGAAAACCATAAAAGCTAAAAATCCTATAATCATTCTAAGGTTAAGACAGCCTCGATTTATGGCTGAACTGGCGTCCCTGGAGGGATTCGAACCCACGACCCGCTGCTTAGAAGGCAGCCGCTCTATCCAGCTGAGCTACAGGGACTAGCTATCACCCCAATTTAGCACGGGTCTGGACAAAGGTCAAGATTGCTTGACAATAGCTTTGGCACATTGTTAGTATGAAGTTGACTTTAATGCCAAGGCTTTTAGATAAAGTAGATAACCCCGCCGACTTGAAGAGGCTAACCAAGCCCAAGCTTGAGCGATTGGCGGCTGAACTCAGGCAGGAGCTGGTGACCAGAGTAAGTGCTAATGGCGGTCATCTGGCTTCCAATCTGGGTGTAGTTGAGCTGACTATAGCCTTACATCGGGTCTTTGATAGCCCACGGGATAAGATTATCTGGGACGTGGGGCATCAAAGCTATGTCCACAAAATGCTCACCGGCAGGAGAAAGCGCTTTGCCTCTCTCCGCCAGTACGGGGGGCTATCCGGTTTTACCTCCCGCAGCGAGAGTGAGCATGACCCCTTTGGTAGTGGCCATGCCAGCACCTCAATCTCAGCGGCTCTGGGTATGGCTATCGCCCGTGACCTCTCCGGCGACGATTACAACGTGATTGCCGTTATCGGCGACGGGGCGATAACGGGAGGGATGGCACTTGAGGCGCTGAATCAGGCAGGGCATCTGGGCTCGAAGATTTGCCTGGTTTTGAATGATAACGGGATGTCAATCTCGCCCACTGTTGGCGCCTTTGCCAAGCTCCTGAGCCGGGTGCGGTTTGACTACCGCTACCGCTGGGCGGAGGCAGAGAGCAAGCGCCTGCTGGACGCTTTCCCCGGGGGTAAGTGGCTGGGGCAAATAAGCCGGCGAGTTAGTAGTGTGTTCAAGAGGTTAATTATGCCCACCGTGCTCTGGGAGGAGCTCGGCTTCACCTATATCGGCCCTATTGACGGGCATAACATTGGTGAGCTTGAGATAGCGCTGACCCAGGCACGGGACTACTGCACCAAGCCAGCCTTTGTTCATGTTGTTACCACCAAGGGTAAGGGCTATCGTCCTGCCGAGGGTGACGCTGTTTACTTTCACGGCGTGCCCGCTCAGGGCGCAGCTACCGAGAATATACCAACCTACAGCGAGGTGTTCGCCCAGACCGTGCTTCGTCTGGCTCGGGAGAACCCGAAGCTGGTGGCGATTACCCCGGCTATGCCTGAGGGAAACTATCTGAGTATAGCCGCGGCTGAGTTTCCGGAGCGGGTTTTTGACGTGGGAATCTGCGAGCAGCATGCGGTTACCTTTGCCGCCGGGCTGGCGACGCAGGGTTTTATACCCATCGTGGCCATATATTCCACCTTCTTGCAGCGCGCCTTTGACCAGCTCATCCACGATGTCTGCCTCCAGGATTTGCCCGTTGTCTTTGCCATTGACCGCAGCGGTATTGTTGGTGATGATGGCAAGACCCACCAGGGAACCCTTGACATCTCTTATCTGACATTAATCCCTAATTTGATAGTATCGGCGCCCAAGGATGAGAATGAGCTCCAGCACCTGCTCTACACCGCAGTGAGGTCAGGACGTCCCATGGCGATACGCTACCCCCGGGGCTCAGGGGTGGGTGTGGAATTAGACTCAGAGCTTCACCAGATTCCCATAGGTAAGGG
>CAZUHO010000013.1:0-8222 GCA_964620725.1 uncultured Dehalococcoidales bacterium | reverse complement strand
CAGGGGTGGGTGTGGAATTAGACTCAGAGCTTCACCAGATTCCCATAGGTAAGGGTGAAATACTGAGACACGGCGAAGATGTAGCTATATTAGCCATAGGGACTACAGTAGCTTCGGCGCTTGAAGCCGCCAAGGAGCTAGCCTTAAAAGGCATTGAGGCGACAGTAGTTAATGCCCGCTTTGCCAAGCCGCTGGACGCTGAGCTTATATTAGACCTGGCTGGAGATTTTAAGTGCCTGGTTACGGTTGAGGAGAATGTCCTCAGCGGTGGCTTTGGTAGCAGCGTAGCCAGCCTCCTTGAGGAAACAGGCATTAGTGATATTCAGCTAAAAAGCATTGGCATCCCTGATGAGTTTGTGGAGCAGGGCAGTCAGGCTATCCTCCGTGCTAATTATGGTCTTGATGCCGAGGGGGTAGCCAGGCAGATTTTAGAATTATTTCCCAGCCACTCGTTACTTAGGGGAAGTAGTGAATAAGTTGACAGTCAGAGATATAGATGTTGGCGGTAAAAGGGTCTTGGTCAGGGCTGACTTTAATGTTCCCCTGGATGAGGCCAGCGGGGCTATTACCGATGACAGCCGCATCCGGGCTACGCTGCCCACAATCAAATACCTTATTGAGCGGAAAGCCAGGGTTATTCTCTGCTCCCATCTCGGCCGTCCGGGAGGAAAGGTGGTTGAAAAATTGCGCCTAGCTCCGGTTGCCCAGCGCCTATCAGAGCTCCTGGGGCAAAAGGTGGAGGTTGCCCCCCATTTCAGCATTGGCCCTCAGGTAGAGAAAAAGGTAGAAAGCTTAAAGGAAGGCGATGTTTTACTCCTAGAGAACCTCCGCTTTCAGCCCGGGGAGAGTGAAAACGCTCCCGCCTTTGCTCAAGCCTTAGCTGGACTGGCTGATATGTATGTCAATGATGCCTTTGGCGCCAGCCATCGGGTCCATGCTTCCATAGTTGGGGTTGCCAACTATCTGCCGGCGGTGGCTGGTCTTCTGCTGGAGAAAGAAATCAACGTCCTGGAGGATATTTTGGCTAAGCCGGCTCACCCCTTCGCCGAGCTTGCCGGCGGTGCCAAGGTAAGCGACAAGATTGCCGTATTTGAAAATACCCTGGACAAGGTGGACTGCCTTCTCATTGGTGGTGGCATGGCAGCTACCTTCTTGAAGGCTAAATCTTATGAGGTGGGCTCGTCACTGGTAGAAGATGATAAGCTGGATTTTGCGGCTAAGCTGCTTAAAGACGCCGCTGAGCGGGGGGTACGCTTGCTACTTCCGGTTGATGTGGTCATTGCCGATAAAATCAGTGCTGAAGCTGAGGTCAAGATAGTATCAGCAGAAGAGATACTGCCGAATTGGGAAATTGTTGATATAGGGCCTAAGACTATAACTAATTTCTCCGAGGAACTACGCCGCTGTAAAACAGTCTTCTGGAACGGACCCATGGGTGTATATGAGATAGCTAAATTTGCTCAGGGGACACAGGCTATGGCTAAACTTCTGGCTAGTCTCAAGGCGACCACTGTTGTCGGAGGAGGTTCTACAGCTGAGGTTGTAACTGCCATGAAGCTGGCTGATAAGATGACCTTTGTCTCTACCGGGGGCGGTGCTTCACTAAGGTTTTTGGGTGGTAAGAAATTGCCCGGGGTAGAGGTACTACTTGAATGGAAGGGCTAACTATGATGGATAAGCTAGAGTTAATGAAGGAAATTTCCACCACTTCCCCAACCAAGATTGTGCTGCTGGTTATTGATGGCTTGGGCGGGCTGCCCAGCCCAAAAACGGGCAAGACTGAGCTGGAGACGGCTAGCACGCCGAACCTTGACCGGCTAGCAAATAAAGGGGTATGTGGCCTTATCGACCCGGTGGGTCCGGGAATAACCCCGGGCAGTACCCCAGGCCATCTGGCCCTCTTTGGCTATGACCCGGTTAAATTTAACATCGGGCGGGGAGTGGTGGAGGCGCTGGGGATAGATTTTAACCTGCAGCCGGGTGATATAGCTGCCCGGGGCAACTTTTGCACTGTGGACAAAGCCGGACTTGTTACTGACCGCAGGGCGGGGCGTATCTCTACCGAGAAATGCGCTGAGCTATGCCGCTTATTTGATGGGCTGATGATAGACGGGGTTAAGCTCCTTGTTAGCCCGGTCAGGGAGCATCGCTTTATAGCCGTGTTTCGGGGCAAGGGACTGGCGCCTGATGTCAGCGATTCCGACCCCCAGCAGGTAGGAGTAGCGCCAAAGGCTATTATTGCCCTGAATATACAGGCTGAGATGATGGCTAATACTGCCAATAAATTCATGGCTCAAGCCAAAATAGTCCTGGCTGAGCATAATCCGGCTAATATGTTGCTCTTGCGCGGCTTCTCCCGCCGACCCAAACTCCCCACCATGCCCGAGGTCTATAAACTAAAGCCGGTGGCTATTGCCGGCTACCCCATGTATCGGGGACTGGCCAGGTTGGTCGGGATGGAGGTTATTGAGAGCGGCACCGGTATCAAACAGAAGTTCGCCACCCTGAAAGAGAACTATAACGATTATGACTTCTTCTTCGTGCATATAAAGGGGGCTGATTCCGCTGGTGAGGACGGCGACTTTGAACGGAAAGTGAGGATTATAGAAGAGGTTGACGGCACTCTACCCACTCTAACCAGCCTTGCCCCCGATGTCATCGTGGTTACTGGCGACCATTCCACCCCAGCCCTGCTCAAAGGGCATAGCTGGCACCCGGTACCAGTACTCCTGCACTCTAAGTGGTGCTACCCCGATAAGGTAGAGAGGTTTTCCGAATCAGCCTGTCTTTCCGGTGGGCTGGGTAGGCTGCCAGCAACCCAGATTATGCCACTGGCAATGGCTAATGCCCTAAAGCTAAATAAGTTCGGGGCTTAGGAGGCTAAAATGCGTACGCCTTTAATTGCCGGCAACTGGAAGATGAACACCACGCTGGATGAGGCAGTAGAACTCGTCGGCAAGCTGCGCCCTGACCTTGACCTTATAAAAGATGTGGAAAAGGTAATATGCCCCCCCTTTACCTCTCTAGCCCGGCTAAAAGAGATGCTCAAGGGGAGCTCAATAGAGCTGGGTGCGCAGAATATGTACTTTGAGGAAAAGGGGGCGTATACCGGTGAAATTTCGCCCTTAATGCTGGCTGAGCTTTGTGATTTTGTTATTATCGGACACTCCGAGCGCAGGCACTACTTCAATGAGACTGAGGACATGATAGATAAGAAGGTCAGAGCGGCGCTTAAGGTTGGCCTGACGCCAATTCTATGTATCGGTGAGACCCTGGAAGAGAACGAGGCGGGGAAGACGGAGGAGGTATTAATAAAGCAGTTAGGCTCGCCTTCAAGCCGGATATACTACGCCGGCGGCTTGGTTTTAGCCTACGAGCCAGTCTGGGCTATCGGCACAGGCAGGGCAGCCAGTGGTAAGCAGGCAAATGATACCATCGCTTTTATCCGCCAGCGTATCTCAAAGCAATATGGCAAGGGGGTTGCCCAGGAGGTGCGCATCCTCTACGGGGGCAGTGTAACCTCGGCTAATATCGCCGAATTTATCAACCAGCCTGAGATTGACGGCGCCCTTGTCGGCGGCGCCAGTATAAAGGCAGACGAGTTTCTAGACATAGTGAGGCAGGCATCAGAAATTAAGCGGGTGAGATGAACCGTCTATTGGCTGTAGTTGGTCCAACCGGTGTTGGCAAGAGCAGGCTCGCCCTTCATCTTGCCCAGGCTTTTGACGGGGAGATAGTGAGTGCCGATAGCCGGCAGGTCTACCGCTATATGGATATCGGCACGGCTAAACCCACCAAAGAAGAGCTTTCCCCCGTTCCCCACCATATGATTGACATCGTTAATCCCGATGAAGACTTCAGCCTGGCTCAATACCAGCAGCTTGCCTACAGGGCTATCGCCGATATTCAGCAGCGCGGTAAGCTGGCAATATTAGCCGGGGGCAGCGGGCTCTATGTATGGGCGGTGCTGGAGGGCTGGAAGATACCCAAGGTAGCACCTGACCTCAAGCTGAGGCGCAGTCTGGAGGGGGTAGGGAAGGAAGAGCTTTATCAGGAGCTGGCGAAGGTTGACCCGGTGGCGGCACAGAGGATTGACCCCCGCAATGTCCGCCGCGTGATAAGGGCTCTCGAGGTGTATAGAGACGCCAAGGCTCCCTTTTCCCGGCTTCAGCTTAAAGCAAAAGCGTTATCTTATACTTTGATAGTAGGGCTGACGGCAGATAGGGCAGAACTATACCAGAGGATTGACCTGAGGGTGGACGAAATGATAGAACGGGGGCTGGTTGATGAGGTCAAGGGGCTGGCGGATAGGGGCTACGATTTCAGCCTGCCGGCTATGTCGGGCATAGGCTACAGGCAGATTGGGATGCATCTTAAGGGTGAGTTGACCATAGATGCTGCCATCCAGCAAATCAAATTTGAAACCCACCGCCTTGTCCGCCACCAATATAGCTGGTTTCGGTTAAAAGATGATAGAATAAGGTGGTTTGATATAGAGAAAAGGGTAGATTCCCGAGTCAAGACACTGGTGACCAGGTTTATAGGTGGTAACTATGAATTTCACCAAGCTGCAGGGGTCAGGAAATGACTTTGTGCTAGTGGAGGCTGATGAAGCCCAGCGCGATTGGTCAAAGCTGGCGATAGCTATATGCGACCGCCACTTCGGTGTCGGCGCTGACGGCTTGTTATTGGTTTTTCCCTCAGGGGTCGCCGACCTTAAAATGCGGGTCTTTGACCCCGACGGCTCCGAGGCTGAAACCTGTGGCAACGGGCTAATATGCCTAGCTGAATATGCCTTGAAAAGGGAGCTGGTTGGGGCGGCGACTCAGCAGATATCGGCGGAGACAATATCAGGCGTAAGAAATATAGAAATTCAGGGGACGGGTAGCCAGGGTAATATCGGTAACTCCAGGGTTGGTATGGGGGAGCCAAAATTTAAAGCCAGTGACATCCCGGTGGCAATAGAGGCGGGTAGGGAATTAGTTGACATAAAGTCAATGATGAGCTATCCTGTTACTGTAAAGGATACAGAATTGCATCTCAACCTTATCTCGATGGGGAATCCGCATGCCGTCTATTTCTGGCAGCACCCGGTAGCTGATTTCCCATTAGCTCAGCTGGGACCAAAGGTAGAAAACCTGCCCATATTTCCTGAGCGGGTAAATTTTGAGGTGGCCAGGGTAGTGAACCAGAAGCAGATAGAAGCCCGCGTCTGGGAGAGGGGGGTGGGGGAGACATTAGCCTGCGGCAGCGGCGCCTGCGCCATAACGGTTGCCGCCCAGCTACACGGTTATACAGGTAATGAGGTTGATATAAAGTTACCCGGGGGTGTATTACAGGTGACCTGGGATGGGGTAGGGGAGGTTTTTCTTAGCGGCCCAGCGGAAATAATTTTTGATGGAGAATGGCTCGATGAAATTATCAAGACGGATTGAATATTTGCCCCCTTATCTTTTCGTGGAGATCAACAGGAAGATTGCCGAAAAAAGGTCTAAGGGCGAGGAGGTGGTTAGCTTTGCCATAGGCGACCCCGATATCCCTACGCCACCCCATATAATTAAAAAGCTGTGCCAGGCGGCGGAGGACCCGGCTAATCACCGCTACCCTGAGACTGAGGGGCTACCCGAATTGCGCCAGGCGATAGCCGGCTGGTACAAAAAGCGCTTTGACGTTTCCCTGGACGCTGACAAAGAGGTATTGCCCCTCATCGGCTCCAAGGAGGGTATCGCCCACATCTCCTTTTGCTTCATTGACTACAGGGATGTCGCCCTGGTGCCCGACCCGGCATATCCCGTTTATGCCATAAGCACCATGTTAGCCAGCGGCAATCCTTACTATCTACCGCTTACCGAGAAAAATAACTTCCTTCCCGATTTAAACGCCGTACCGGCTTACATCCTGCAAAGGGCTAAGTTATTGTGGATAAGCTATCCCAATAACCCCACCAGCGCTGTGGCTGACCTTGATTTCTTTAACCGGGTAGTAGAATTCGCCCGCAAGCATAAGCTGGCAGTATGCCACGACGGGCCATACTCAGAGGTTGCCTTTGACGGCTACCAGCCGGTCAGTTTTATGCAGGCGGACGGAGCCAGGGAGGTGGGGGTGGAGTTTCACTCCCTCTCCAAGACCTACAATATGACCGGTTGGCGCATAGGGATGGTGGTGGGTAACGGGGTAATGATAGATGCCCTGAAGAGGCTCAAGTCAAACCTGGATTCAGGGGTTCCGCAGGCTATCCAGCATGCCGCCATTGCCGCCCTGAGCGGTCCCCAGGACTGTGTCAAGGAGCATAACGATATCTATCAGAGACGCCGCGACTTAATTATTGATGTGCTGAATAATATCGGGCTAGAGGCTACGCCACCCAAGGCAAGCCTGTTTATATGGGCTAAGGTTCCCAAGGGCTATACCTCGGTGGAGTTTGCCACCGATTTACTGGATAAGGTGGGGGTAGCGGTTACCCCGGGGGTGGGCTACGGCAAGCACGGAGAGGGCTATGTGCGCTTGTCGTTAACCGTTCCTGACGCCACGATAGTTAAGGGGCTGTCAAAGCTGTCATCATGGCGGGATACCAAGAAAAACGTGAGAATGGGGAGTAGCTTTACATAAACAGGAGGGGCTATTACTAAGGGAACAGTCGCTACTAGGACGCCGGAGCGGGCATTCCTGGTGGCTGTGATCAGCAAGCGGGATGCCAGTCGGTGGTCGGCGGAGGACTCGCTGGCGGAGCTGGCTCAGTTAGCCAGCACGGCAGGGGCAGAGGTAGTAGGGAAGCTCATCCAGCGCCTGCCCGTGGCATCAAAAACTCACTATCTGGGCAGGGGCAAGCTAGCCGAGCTACTGCCGCTGAAGGATAGCACTGGCTATAACGTCGTCATCTTCGACGATGAGCTCACGCCGCTCCAGCAGCGAAATCTGGAGGAAACCCTCCGGGTAAAGGTAATTGACCGCGTAGCCCTGATTCTGGATATCTTCGCCCGAAGAGCCAGGACTAGGGAGGGACAATTGCAGGTGGAGCTGGCCCAGCACCAGTACCTTTTCCCTCGTCTTGCCGGTCAGTGGAGCCACCTGGAGAGGCTGGGCGGCGGCATCGGCACCAGAGGTCCCGGCGAGACCCAGCTTGAGACCGATAAGCGCCTTATTCAGCGCCGCATAAAACGTCTTGAGGCGCAGATTGAGGATATAAGAAAGCACCGCCAGTTATACTGGCAGCAGCGCCGCAAGGCTGGCATCCCCATAATCGCCCTGGTCGGCTACACCAACGCCGGCAAGAGCACCCTGATGAACGCCCTCACTCATGCCGGCATCTTCGTCGAGAATAAGCTGTTTTCCACCCTGGACCCCACCACCAGGCGGCTGACCCTTCCTGACGGGCAGGGGGTCTTATTGAGCGATACCGTCGGCTTTATACGGAAGCTGCCGCCCACTATCGTCTCCGCATTTAAGGCAACCCTCGAGGAATTATCCGAAGCCAGTATGCTCCTGCACATAGTTGACATAACATCTCACAACGCCACAGAGCAATGTCAGACGGTGGAGGACATTCTGGCTGACCTTGAGCTTCAAGATAAGCCCCGTATTACCGCGCTGAACAAGATTGACTTGCTGCTCGGTGATAACGACGAGAGCCAGGACTGGGATGAAGACACGGCGCTAGGGTATCTTTCCGATCAGTTTGGGCCGGCGGAGGAGGACACGGTACTGGTTTCAGCAACCAGGGGCTGGGGGCTGAGAGAGCTTCTAGGGCTAATCAGCCACATTTTGAGCCAGGCGACGCACGGCTTATAATATGACGCACTGTAATCAAAATCTAGGCGCCTAAGCCTGTCCATTAGTGTCTAACTATGTCCAAGCGCCCTTAGACAGGCGTTTCAGGCGGCTAAAACCCCCTTATTTTCACCCCTTTTTGTGCTATACTTAAGCCAAGCGAAGACGTCATGGCCATAAAAAGTAAAATGTACAGGGTAAGATGCCGGAGCTGCGGCAAGGTATTCACCGTGCCCGGTATAGCATCACCATTGCCGGAGCATCCCATTGAGGGTAAGAAAACAGATTTTAGTGTCTATCTACCGTGCCCGGGTTCAAACCACTCCGGTATTCTCATAGAGACTGTGTATCAGTGATTCAAGGGTAGTCCAGCTGAATAGCCCCCTTAAAGCTATTATTTGGGGCGCACTATATATGTTATGACAACCATTTTACTATACTCCAGACCCCAATTT
>CAZUHO010000012.1:0-14847 GCA_964620725.1 uncultured Dehalococcoidales bacterium | reverse complement strand
AATGAAGCAGGTCTATCTGCTCACCGGACAGCCGGGAACAGGCAAAACCAGCCTCATAAAACAAGCCGTCGCCGGTATGAAGGGCAGGGCTGGGGGGTTCTACACCGAGGAGATAAGGAGCCGGGGGGTAAGGCAGGGCTTCAGGCTGGTTACCCTCGACGGAGAGACGGCTATACTATCCCATATCAATATTGACAGTCCCCATCGGGTGAGCAAGTACGGGGTTGATATTGAAAGCCTGGATAAGATAGGCGTTTCCGCCCTTAACCAAGCACTGAAGGAGTGTGACCTGGTCGTTGTTGATGAAATCGGCAAGATGGAGCTATTCTCGGCTAAATTCAGGGAAACTGTGCAGAGCATAATCAGCAGCGGGAAGAGGCTCCTGGGGACTATCATGCTCTACCCCAACCCCTACGCCGACGCCATCAAGCGCCAGCCCCAGGTAAATCTGATAACGGTAACCAGAGCCAACCACCAAGAAGTGCTGAAAGAGCTGCGAGAGTGGCTAAGCGCCACATAATTCTAAAATTATAGTATAATTGGCTCTAAGGGGGTGAGGCAGATAAAAAATCAATACCATATAAAAGACCCCTCATTGGCTACCGAGGGTAAAAAGCGGATAGAGTGGGCTTCCCGCGAGATGCCGGTAATAAGGCTCATCAAAGACAGATTTGCCAAGGAGAAGCCGCTAAAGGGCATAAGAATTTCGGGCTGCCTACACATTACCACCGAGACGGCAAACCTGGCACTAGCTCTAAAGGAGGGGGGAGCCAGCATCGTCATGTGCGCGGCTAACCCCCTGAGCACCCAGGACGATGTCGCTGCGGCGCTGGTGGAATACGGCATCCCGGTTAATGCCATCCGGGGGGAGGATGAGAAAACATACTACCAGCACATCAACACTGCCCTGGATAACAAACCCCAGCTTACCGTGGATGATGGTGCCGACCTGGTTACCACCCTCCACACCAAGCGAGCTGACTTAATCGGCGATGTTATCGGCGGCACCGAGGAGACCACCACCGGCGTTATCCGCCTGCGCAGCCTGGAGAAAGCAGGAAAGCTGAAATACCCCCTCATTGCCGTAAACGACGCCCAGACCAAGTACCTTTTTGATAACCGCTACGGCACCGGGCAGAGCACCATTGACGGCATCACCCGGGCAACCAATGTCCTGTGGGCGGGGAAGAAGGTGGTGGTCTGCGGCTACGGCTGGTGCGGGCACGGCGTCGCCCTGAGAGCCGAGGGGCTGGGCTCCCAGGTGATTATCACCGAGGTTGAGCCAGTCCGGGCTCTGGAAGCGCTTATGGACGGCTACCAGGTCATGCCACTTAGAGAAGCAGCCAGGGTGGGCGATATCTTCATCACCATTACCGGCAATAAGCACGTCATTGATAAAGCCCACCTCCAGGCGATGAAGGACGGTGCTATCTTAGCCAATACCGGGCATTTCAATGTGGAGATAAATATCCCGGCTTTAGAGAGCCTGGCTCGCAATAAGCGGCGGATAAGACCCCTGGTTGACGAGTACACCCTGGAGGACGGGCGGCGTCTTTACCTGCTGGCGGAGGGGAGGGTGGTCAACCTGGCGGCGGCTGAAGGACACCCCGCCAGCGTCATGGACATGAGCTTCGCCAACCAAGCCCTCTGCCTGGAATATATGGTAAAGAATAAGGGAAGCCTTAAGATTAAGGTCCACCCCGTCCCCGAAGCAATTGATAAACAGGTGGCTCGCTTGAAACTAAAATCCATGGGGATTAATATTGACAAGCTTACCCCCCAGCAGAAGAAATACCTCACCAGCTGGGAGGAGGGGACATAGAAGGAGAAAAATGCCAAGCAGCTTCAGCAGCTCGCCGAGCTATATGCTCACCTCAGAATCGGTTACCGAAGGCCATCCCGATAAGCTATGCGACCAGATATCGGATGCCGTCCTCGACGCTATTATCAAAGAAGACCCCTATGCCCGCGTTGCCTGCGAGACGGCGGTAACCAACGGCCTGGTAATTGTTCTGGGCGAGATTACCACCGATTGCTATGTTGAGATTCCCCAGCTCGTGCGGGAGGTAGTCCGCGACGCTGGCTATACCCACCCCGAGTATGGCTTTGACTACAAGTCCTGCGGAATAATGGTCTCCCTAAAGGAGCAGTCCCCCGACATCGCCAGCGGGGTGGGAATGTCAAGGGAGGTAAAGGAAGGCTCCACCGACGAGCTGGACAGGATTGGTGCCGGCGACCAGGGGATGATGGTCGGCTTTGCCTGCAATGAGACACCCGAGCTTATGCCCCTCCCCATCTCCCTGGCCCACAAGCTGTGCCGGCGACTGGCTCAGGTGAGAAGGGATAATACCCTGCCCTACCTCCGCCCCGATGGCAAATCGCAGGTAACCGTAGAATACAACAACGGCACTCCCCGGCGGGTGGATAGCGTGGTGCTGGGTGCCCAGCATAACCCCGATGTCAGCCAGGCTCAGATCGAGCAGGACATCGCCGAGCAGGTAATCAAGCCCGTCATCCCGCCGTCGCTAATAGATGAAAAAACCAAATTCTATGTCAACGCCACCGGTCGCTTTGTCGTCGGGGGTCCGGTTTCAGATACCGGATTTACCGGCCGCAAGCTACTGGTTGATAGCTACGGCAGCATCGCCCGCCACGGCGGCGGCTGCTTCTCCGGCAAAGACCCGACCAAGGTCGACCGCTCGGCGTCTTACATGGCTCGCTACATCGCCAAGAATATCGTCGCTTCGGGACTTGCCGAGCGGGTAGAGCTCCAGATTTCGTACTCTATCGGCGTCGCCCACCCCCTTTCCATTTCGGTTGAGACCTTCAGCACGGGCAAGGTTGACTATAAGGTCTTACTTGAGCTGATTAAAAAGCACTTTGACCTCCGCCCCGAAGCTATTATCCGCACCCTCAACCTCCGCCGCCCCATCTACCGGCAGACCGCCTGCTACGGGCACTTCGGCAGAGATGACTTAGACCTCCCCTGGGAAAAGACGGACAAAGCCGAGGTGCTCAAAAAAGATGGGCTGGGGAAGTAATAAAGGGGGGCGAAGCCCCCACCCGTTTTATATCTATTCCCACCCGCCGCCCTTAAGTGGAAGGGGTTCACCCCCACCCCTAAGGGAGGGGGGTAAAAAGAGAGCCCAAGAGAGGCAAAGCCTCTGAGGGCGGGAGGGTGGGAAGAAAAACAGCTAGAAAACAGGGGGTAAAGGGGGTGGGGTTGAAAAAAAATCCCATAAAATTCGGCACCGACGGCTGGCGGGGGGTTATCGCCCGGGACTTCACCTTTGATAACGTGCGTGCCTGCGCCCAGGGGGTGGCTGACTACCTCAAAGAGGCGGGGCTAGCCAACAGAGGGCTGATTATCGGCTATGACACCCGCTTTGCCTCCGAGGACTTTGCCCAAGCCGCCGCCGAGGTTGCCGCCGCCAGCGGAGTAAAGACCTACCTCTGTTCTAAAGCCACAGCAACGCCGGTAATAAGCTACGGCGTACTGGCTAAAAAGACGGGCGGGGCTATTATCATCACCGCCAGCCACAACCCGGCTAACTGGAACGGCTTTAAGTATAAGAACGAGGAGGGGAGCAGCGCCCCATCCCAGGTCACGGCCAGGATAGAAAAGCATATCTCCCGTACCCTCGCCTCAGGCAAGATAAACAGTATACCGCTGGACAAGGCGCTGGAGCAGAAAATAGTGCAATACCTTGACCTCACACCGATTTATGTCAAGCAGATAAACAGGCTCATTGACCTGGAACGGCTACGCCAGGGCAGACTAAAGGTAGTAGTTGACCCCATGTACGGGTCTGGCGCCGGCTACTTCCAGACACTGCTTGGTGGTGGAAGGCTTAAGCTAATAGAGATAAACAGCGAGCGCAATCCCCTATTCCCCGGGATACAGCCCGAGCCGATTGCCATTAACCTGACCAAGCTCTCGGCTACCATCAAACAGCAAAAGGCGGACGTCGGCTTAGCCACCGACGGTGATGCCGACCGCATCGGCATCGTTGATGAGAAGGGCGTCTTTTTGACCCAGCTCCAGGTCTTTGCCCTGCTCTGCCTCTACCTGCTGGAGGTGCGCGGGGAGAGGGGGGCTATCGTCAAGACCATAACCACCACCACCATGCTTGACCGCCTCGGCGAGATATTCAATGTCCCCGTCTATGAGACGCCGGTGGGCTTTAAATATGTCGCCCCCGTAATGCTGGCTAAAAACGCCCTCGTCGGCGGGGAGGAGAGCGGGGGCTACGGCTTCCGCGGGCATGTACTGGAGCGGGACGGCATCCTGGCCGGTCTCTATTTCCTCGACTTCATGCTCAAGACGGGCAAGACCCCATCCCAACTCCTGGAATATCTCTACGGCAAGGTGGGACCCCACCACTACCAGCGCCAAGATTTTGAATTCCCCGAAAACGAGCGCCAGGCGATAATCAAACGCATCACCGATAATCCGCCCCACTCACTTGACGGGGTCAAGGTGGCAAAATTAGACACCGGCGACGGCTTCCGCTTCATACTGGCTGATACCAGCTGGCTGCTCATCAGGTTCTCCGGCACCGAGCCTCTGCTCCGCACCTACGCCGAAAGCGACAGCCCGGCGCGGGTGGAAAGGCTACTGGAGTTGGGCAGGAAACTGGCCGGGGTCTGAGATTTAAAACGGTTACTTAAAGCACAGGGCGCCGGTGGGGCAGACAGTGACGCAATCACCACACCCCTCGCACCTGGCTTCGCCGATGGGCTCGTCACCAAAGGTGGTTAACCTTCTATTAAAGCCGCGGTGGGCAAAACCAAGGGCGCCGATTCCCAGCCGCTGCCGGCAGACCCAGATACAGCGCCCGCAGAGGACGCACTTGTTGGGGTCATAGCTAAACAGGGGGCTGCTGGCATCCAGCGGCAGGTTGCGCAAAATCTTCCTAAAATGCTTCGTCTTGAGCTTAACCCCCAGATATCCAGCTATCTTCTGAAGCTCGCAGGAGCCGCTGGCGGGGCAGTGGGCGCAATCAACCACATTGCTGGCTAAAAACAGCTCAAGGGCGGTGCGCGCCAGCCTCAAAGCACCCTCCCCCCCGGTGTTCACCACCATGCCCTCTTTAACTGTTTCCGTGCAGGCGGTAACGGGCTTACTTTTGCCCTTTATCTCCACCCAGCACAGACGGCAGGAAGCAGCCGATTCTGAGGCATCACGCAGGGCACAGAGATTGGGTATATATATGCCGTTATCCAGCGCCGCCCAGAGGACTTTGTCCCCCTGGCGGGCTTTTACTTCCTTGCCGTTAATAGTTAAAGATACCGTCTTCATTTCTTCTTTTTCTTTTTTGGCCCCGGCGCCTTTGACACCGGAATCTTTGAAACCGGTACGAGGCTCGGCGGCGAGAGCTTGACCACGGCGCTATACTGGGGAGGGCAGGCAGTAAGGCAGGTGCCGCACTTAACGCACTTCTCCTGGTCAATAATCTTATAGCGCTTGGTGGGGTGGCTGGATATCGCCTCCACGGTGCAGGTGCCCACGCAGGCGTCACAGGTGAGTTCGCACTTCTTGGGGTCAATGTAATAGGCGATGAGGTCGCGGCACATCAGCGCCGGGCACCGACCTTCTTTGATGTGTGCTTCATACTCGTCGCGGAAGAAGCGCAGGGTGCTCAGTACCGGGTTCGGTGCCGTCCTCCCCAGCCCGCAGAGAGAACCAGCTTTAACGTCCTCCGCCAGCGCAATAAGCATATCAAGGTCTTCCATCTTGCCCCTGCCCTTGGTAAATTCATCCAAGACATCAAGCATCTGTTTTGTCCCCAGGCGGCAGAAGGTGCACTTGCCGCAGGACTCCCTCTGGGTGAACTCCAGAAAATAGCGGGCTATCTCCACCATGCAGTCGTCTTCATCAAGGACAATCATCCCCCCCGAGCCCATCATCGCCCCGGCCTCGGTAAGGGAGTCAAAGTCAATGGGCAGGTCAAGGGCGGACTCGGGTAAACAGCCACCGGAGGGACCCCCTATCTGCACCGCCTTGAAACGCTTGCCATCTTTAATGCCGCTGCCGACATCAAAGATGACCTGGCGCAGGGTGGTGCCCATGGGCACCTCAGCCAGCCCGGTGTTGACCACCTTGCCGGCAAGGGCAAAAACAGCTGTACCCTTGCTCCCTTTAGTGCCGAGACGAGCAAACTCTTCTGCCCCCTCCCCGATTATGTGACGCAGGTAAGCCAGGGTTTTAACGTTATTGACCAGGGTCGGCTTGCCGTAAAGACCGCTTACTGCCGGGTAAGGGGGGCGGTGGTGGGGGGTTCCCGCCTTCCCCTCCAGCGAGGCGATTAACGCCGTCTCCTCACCGCAGACGAAGGCACCCGAGCCCTGAAAGAGTTTTATATCAAAGCTGAAGTCGCTGCCCAGTATATTCCTGCCCAGCAGCTTTAGTTTCCTTGCCTGCTGAAGGGCGAGTTGAGCCCTCTTGACGGCCAGGGGGTATTCGGCGCGGACATAGATATAGCCGTACCTTGCCCCGATAGCATAGCCGGCAATGAGCATCCCCTCCACCACCGAGTGGGGGTCGCTCTCCAGGATAGCCCGGTCCATAAAGGCACCCGGGTCGCCCTCGTCACCGTTACAGATTAGATATTTGGGCTTACCCTTAGCCTGTCGGCAGACTTCCCACTTCTCCCCGGTGGAAAAGCCGGCACCACCCCTGCCCCTCAGCCCCGAGCTTTTGACCTCGTCAATAACCTCTTCCGGCTCCAGCTGGAGCGCCTTTGCCAGAGCGCCGTAACCGCCGTTAGCAATGTAGTGCTCTATATTTTCCGGGTCGATGTGCCCGCAGTTCTTCAGGATAACCTTTTTCTCAAACTCAGCCCGGGGGAAATCGGCGAAGCTGGGGACAAGCTCGTTTTTCTCCAGAGCGCCGAGGACAAACTCAAGGCAGGGGTTATCGCCGAGGATAAACTCCCTGACCAGCCTCTGGGCTATTACCTCATTGACCTGCCCGTAGCAGATAGGGGGGTAGCCGGGCTTGATTATGGTAACGATTGGCTCGGCGTAGCAATGCCCCATGCAGCCGACCTCAAATACGGGGCAGTCAAGCCCCTGCTTTTTAAGCTCGGCTTTTATTGCCCGCAGCACTTCTAAAGCCCCGGCGGCACGACCGCAGGTGGCGGCGCCGACCATGATTACCGGCTTATCGCTTAGTTCTCGCCACCTGGACTGGGCACGGCTCTTTATCTCCTCAAAAGCTGAGAGTGTGCTCTGACGCTTGCTTACTTTTACTTCTTCTCCTTTTCCAGCTTAAACGAGAGCAGGATTCCATCCACCTTGGTTGGTTCAACCTTGCCCTCGGGCTTATCATCAACCACCGTTACCGGCGCCATAACGCAGCAGCCGACGCAGGCGACGGTATCCAGGTCAAACTCCCGGTCCGGGGTGGTCTGCCCGCTCTCGATACCCAGCCTCCTCTTCCAGGCATCCAGGGTGATGTAACCGCCCTTCATATGGCAGGCGGTACCCAGACAAACCCTTACTGAGTGCCTTCCCAGAGGATTGAGGCGGAACTGATTGTAAAATGTGACCACGCCGTAAACATCCATCTCCGGAATATCAAGAAATCGAGCAACCTCAAGCATAGCCTCCCGGGGAAGGTAGCCGAGCTTGCCCTGAAGCCTCTGCAGGATGGGGATAAGATTGCCTCTCTTTTTAGCAAACCCTTGTAGGATTCGCTTTGTTTGCTGTTTTAGTTTAGCCTTTTCCTCAGTCATCAGCCACCTTACTTATTGGGCAGGGCTTCCACCGCCGGTAAGGCGATGCCCTCAAATAGCCTGAGGGCAGCCCCCCCACCAGTGGAGACATGGGTCATTTTATCGGTAAAGCCCAATTCTTCTATAGCCTCAGCGATAGAACCACCGGCGATAACCTTGGTCGCCTCCAGTTTAGCCAGTAGTTCCACGACAGCCGTAGTTCCTTTTCGAAACCCGGGGAATTCAAAAACCCCCAGCGAACCAGTCCAGATAACCGTCTTGGCTTTTCTGAGCTTGGCGGTAAAAATGGTAACCGTCCTCGGACCTATATCCATAATCTGCCAGGTGGGAGGGACTTCGTCAACGGTTACCACCCTTGATTTGGCTTTAGGAGCATAATCTTTAGCCACCACCAAATCAACAGGCACAAGAAGGTGAACACCCATCTCAGCGCTTCTCTCTACCAGTCGCCGGGCAACCTCATTTTCAGCCTCAGGAAGCGCTGAGCCGCCCAGGTTATATTTTGACGCCTTTAGAAAGGCAGAACCCATGCCCCCGCCGACAATCAGGGAATCCACCTTCCGCATCATATTTTCCATAAGACTAATCTTATCCTTAGCCTTAGCCCCACCGACTATC
This sequence comes from uncultured Dehalococcoidales bacterium, assembly GCA_964620725.1. Taxonomy (GTDB): domain Bacteria; phylum Chloroflexota; class Dehalococcoidia; order Dehalococcoidales; family BS750m-G39; genus CAVTZP01. The sequence goes on along the minus strand of CAZUHO010000012.1, from coordinate 6,490 downwards.
GCCGCACAGGGAGGGATGTGTGAATCCAAAACGCCGGTCAGGGTATCAACCTCCTTCTCCAATAAAAAGCCAGCTGCCGAGGGAAGATACTTAGCAACACCAACCGTAGAGGCGTAAGCGCGGTGAGCGACACCAAAAGCATCGTTAACATAGACCTCGGCTAAATTGGCAAGGGCTTTGGCAAAGGCAGGGTCATTCTTTTGCTCCTCGGCGTGAAAGCTAAGGTTCTCCAGCATGAGCACCTCCCCACCCTTCAGTTCACTAGTAGCCGCCTCAACCTCGGCTCCGATACAGTCCTTAGTCGTTCTGACCGCAGTCTTCAGTATTTGCGATAGCTGACTGGCTACCGGCGCCATCCTTAACTTTTCCACTACCTTACCCTGAGGACGACCCAGGTGCGAGCCGAGGATGACCTTCGCCCCTTCCTTAATCAGGTACTCTATGGTGGGTAAAGCCGCCCTAATGCGGGTATCATCAGTAATGGCGAGGGTCTGCGGGTCTAAGGGGACGCTGAAATCAACTCTCACTAATACCTTCTTACCCTTAACGTTAACATCCCTTACTACCTTTTTCTTCATCATCCCTCCTTTTGCTAGTACCAAAATATTAACACCCAATGGCTACCACAATCAATCCCACTTAAGTACGAACCCCACAAGTGTTGACAAAAACTAATAGCTAGGTTATATTTAAGCGTTATTCAACTGAATAAAGTAAAGGCTGTGAGCAGGACTAGTAGGCTTCAAGCCAAGGCGCAGAGAGTCGGGTAAGAGTTCCCAGAAAAATCTTTGATTTTTATGGGTGCCCAAGGTGTGAGCCGATGCCTGAGGCGGAGCGGAATGGACCTGGGAGCTGCAAACCGAAAGTTCTCTATTGGTGAAGGGTGAGTAGGCTTTGTCGCCAGGGAAGCGTTATCAAGCCCAAGGGTACTGAGGTAATATCTTCCGTACCTGAAAGAGATGGTCGGCTAGCAACTGACCAAGAAGGGTGGCACCGCGAACTAACCCCTCGCCCCTTTAGGGCGAGGGGTTTTTAATTAAGGAGGCAACATGTATACTATAGCATGGAGGTGGCCCCCTTGGGGGCAAATAAATAAGATAATATAGGGACTTTATTAAACTAAAGGAGGATGAAAGACAAAAATGGAGAAAGGAATGTATTTTCTTGACCAAAAGGACATGCCAACCCACTGGTATAACATTATGGTTGATATGCCCGAGCCAATGCCGCCACTTTTGCACCCAGGAACGGGAAAGCCGGCAACCGTAGATGACGCCGCCGGTCTATTTTCCAGGGCATGTGCCGAGCAAGAGCTCAACACCACAGACCGCTGGATTGAAATCCCTGAGGAGCTGCAGGCGGTCTACCGTACCTGGAGACCAACGGTGTTGCACCGGGCGTATCGGCTGGAGAAAGCCTTGGATACGCCAGCCAAGATTTTCTATAAATACGAGGGGACAAACCAGGCGGGGAGCCACAAGCCCAATACCGCCACGGCTCAGGCATACTATGCCAAGAAACAAGGGCTCAAGGGCTTATGTACTGAGACCGGTGCCGGGCAGTGGGGCAGTGCCCTGAGTTTGTCTGGGGCATTCTTCGGTCTAGAGATCAAGGTGTTTATGGTCAGGATTAGCTATGACCAGAAGCCCTATCGGCGCATCGCCATGGAGACCTGGGGGGCTAACTGTGTCCCCAGCCCCAGCACAGAGACCAAGTCAGGGCGAGCTATGCTGGAAAAATGGCCTGATTGTCCCGGGAGTCTGGGTCTGGCTATCAGCGAGGCAGTAGATTATATGATAGAACATCCAGACTATAAATATTCGATTGGCAGCGTGGCTAACCATGTCCTGCTTCATCAGACAATCGTCGGGGAGGAATGCCGCAAGCAGATGGAGATGGCTGATGCCTACCCTGATATTATTGTCGGCTGCATTGGCGGTGGCTCAAACTTTGCCGGGCAATTCTTCCCCTGGATTCGGGATAAGATTAGCGGCAAGAAACCAGATATGCGCATCATCTGTTGTGAGCCGGAAAGCTGTCCCAGTGTGACCAAGGGACTTTATGCCTATGATTTTGGTGACCTGTCCGGGATGACTCCCCTGATTAAAATGTATACCCTGGGGCACGGCTTTATCCCGCCACCAATCCACGCCGGTGGACTGCGCTATCATGGCATGGCACCCACTATATGCCACCTCCATAGACTGGGCTTAGTTGAAGCTGTAGCTGTGCCTCAAACTGCCGCCTTTGAGGCGGGGGTAAAGTTTGCCCGAACTGAGGGCATTATCAGCGCTCCTGAGCCGTGCCACAATGTCAAGGTAGCTATTGATGAAGCCCTCAAGTGCAAGGAAGAGGGTAAATCAAAGACCATCCTCATCGCCCATAGCGGACACGGGCACTTTGACCTGGCTGCCTATGAGAAATACCTGTCGGGGCAACTTGAAGATTACGCCTATCCCGAGGAAGAGGTAAGGAAGGCACAGGCTGAACTGCCTCAGGTACCGTCATAAATGGTAATAAGGGGCGGGGCTTATGCCCCGCCCCTATTTTCAGCTACGCTTGACCCACTCCACGGCATTTAGGAAGATGCTGAAGCCATCCCCATGCTCCCTCACCGCCTCCCTTGTCCACCTCGGGTGCTGCCTCCAGCGAAGGAAGCGCTCGGGGTGAGGCATCAAGCCAAAGATGCGCCCCGAGGCGTCGCAGATACCGGCAATATTATCCATTGAACCGTTGGGGTTGTAGGGGTAGCCCGCCTTGATATTACCGCTCTCATCGGCGTAACGCACCACCACATCTAAGTTGCCCAGCGTCTCGGCATCAGCCACCAGCTTGCCCTCACCATGCGCCACCGGCAGGTAGATAGTGGTCATTCCCCTGGTGAACAGGCAGGGGCTTTTCTCGTTGACACGGAGATAGACCCAGTGACACTCAAAGCGGTTGGAATCGTTGCCAGCCAGGGTCAGGCGGTGGTTGCCCTCAGCCGATGGGGGGAGGATGCCGGCTCTGACCAGTACCTGAAAGCCGTTGCAGATGCCCAAGATAAGCCCGCCCCGCTCAATAAAATCCTGAATATCCCCACCAAGCTTAAGCCTTAGCTCATTGGCCAGGATTTTGCCTGCGGAGATATCATCGCCGTAGGTAAAGCCGCCGGGTATGACCAGTATCTGGTAATGGGAAAGGGGCTTCCCCCCGCGGACAAGCTCATTAACATGGGCTGATTCCACCACCGCCCCCGCCTGCTCAAGGGCAAAGGTAGTTTCAACGTCGCAGTTTGTCCCCGGCGCCCGCAATATTAATGTCCTTACCTTGACCATTCTTAGCTACCAGCGAAGTGGCTTCTGCCACGCCTCCTTTAGCTCCGCCAGTGGAAGCGAAACTATCTTTTCCCCAGTAATGCCGTAGACCTCAAGGTTATCGTCCTTGGTTACCTCACCGACGGCGGCAAACTCCACCCCAGCCATTGCTTTTTCAAAGCGTTCTTTATCCTCCGGCGTCACCTCGACCAGGAAGCGGGTGTTTGACTCGGAGAAGAGGATGCTGTCATCTCTGGCGATGGGTTCAGCCAGAGGGACTTTCTCCAGCTCAAGCGTCATGCCCCATCCCCCGGCGAAAGCCATCTCCGCCGCCGCTACCCCGATGCCGCCCTCGCTCAGGTCGTGGCAGGCTTTTATAAAACCTTTCTCCATGACGGCACTGAGGGTATCCATGAGCTTCTTCCCCTCCTGGGGGTTGACCCTGGGCACCTTGCTGCCGCCCTTGCTACCAACAAAACCTTTAACTGCGTAGTAGTGCGAGCCGCCCAGCTCGTTATATGTCGTCCCCACGATATAGATCAGGTCACCTTCTTTCTTGCAGTCCATGGAGACTGCTTTGGAAACATCCTCCATCACCGCCATGGCTGATATAAGCAGGGTGGGGGGTATGCAGATGCTTTCTTTATCTGTTTCATACTCGTTGTAGAGGCTATCCTTGCCCGAGATAAAGGGCGTCCCGTAAGCCAGAGCAATATCGTAGCATCCCTGCGCCGCCCGCACCAAGCCTCCGAGGCGGTCGGGCTTCTCCGGGTTGCCCCAGCTAAAATTGTCCAGCAATGCCACCTTTTTGAGACTACCGCCGACGGCAATAATCTGCCTCAGCGCTTCATCCACCGCCGAGGCCGCCATCCAGTAGGGGTCAATATCGCCATATTTAGGGTTAATGCCGTTGGAGATAATAACGCCCATCTCGGAACCAAGCACCGGCCTGAGGATAGCGGCGTCACCGGGGCCGTCGTTATCTACCCCCACCAGCGGCTTGAGGATGCTGCCCCCCTGGACTTCGTGGTCATACTGGCGTATTACCCATTCCTTGCTGCAGACATTCCACGAGCCTAAAATTTTCTTAAGGTCATCGCCAAGGTCGGGGGGCGGGGCAAAGTCCGGCTCGGGATGCTGGGGCGGCTGCCATACTGCTTCTCTTTCCAGCTGGGGCAGGCCGTTATGGAGGAACTCCATCTCAAGGTCGCACACCAGATTGCCCTCGTAGAAAAGCTTGAGCCGCCTATCATCGGTAAATTCACCGATGACGGTAGCCTCAACGTCCTCACTGGCAAAAAGGGAGATAAGCTCCTCCGCCGATTCCGGGGGCACCGCCAGTACCATCCTCTCCTGCGCCTCGGAAAGCCATATCTCGGTATAAGAAAGGCCGGAATATTTTAGGGGGACCTTCTCCAGCTCCACCCGGGCTCCGGTATCCGCCCCCATCTCCCCCACCGCTGACGATAGCCCACCCCCGCCGCAGTCAGTAATTCGCCGGTAGAGTCCCTTATCCCTCGCCCGGAGCAGGACGTCAACCATCTTCTTCTCGGTTATGGGGTTGCCAATCTGAACCGAGCTGGCAGAAACCGCCTCGGACTCGCCGGTGAGCAGCCCCGAGGCGAAGGTAACACCGTGAATGCCGTCTCTCCCCGTCCTTCCCCCCACCAGGACAATGCGGTCGCCCGGCTTCTGCCTTCCCATCTGAGCCGCCTCTTTGGGCATAAGCCCTATGGTGCCGCAAATCACCACCGGGTTACCCAGATAGCGCTCATCAAAGAGGATGGCGCCGTTGAGGGTGGGGATTCCCATGCGATTGCCGTAGTCAGCCACCCCCGCCCTTACCCCTTTAAGAACACGGCGGGGATGGAGCACGCCGGGGGGAAGCCTGTCCTGGGGGAAGTCGGGCGGGGCAAAGCAGAAGACGTCGGTATTGGCAATCGGTTTTGCCCCCAGCCCGGTACCTAATGGGTCGCGGATTACCCCACCCAGCCCGGTTGATGCCCCGCCATAGGGCTCAATGGCTGAGGGGTGGTTATGGGTCTCAACCTTAAAACACAGGGCATGACTACCGTCAAAGTCTATCACCCCTGAGTTGTCCTTAAAGGTGGAAAGGCACCACGGCTTATTTAAGTCGGCGGTGACCTTCATGATGGTGCTCTTAAGCAGGTTGTCAATAACCTGCCCGTTAAATCTTATTTTTGCCTTAAAGGTCTTGTGCTTGCAGTGCTCCGACCATGTCTGCGCCAGGGTCTCAAGCTCAACATCGGTGGGACTGCGACCTGACTTGGAGAAGTAGCCCTGAATATGCTTCAACTCACTTGTGGTCAGCCAGAGTTCCCCACCCAGCCTGGCTAAGCCGGCGTCATCCATAGCCAGTAAATCAACCCGTTGCAAGGAGAACTGGTATTCGGTTGACGGCAGCGATACCCGCTCCCCGGCGGTAACCACGTGCTGAACTACGCTGTTAACCAGCAGCTTAGTGGAGATAAGTTCAATATCGCCTGGGGAAAGCTTGCCCCAGAGGTAATATCTCTTGGCCGTCTTTACCGACTCGACCTTAGTGATGCCGAGGTCGCGGATGCCCTTATTAACGCTCTCCTCCACCGGGTCCATGACCCCGGGATTATAAGCAACCTCAACGGCATGGGCATCGTTTTCGGCGACAAGAGAGGCATCTCCAACCAGATACTCCTCAACTACAGGGTCAGCCAGCAGCTCGCGGCAGATTGTGTCTAGTTCCTCCCCACTCAGCCCCCCCTCCAGCATATATATGTTGCTCACCCTGACCTGGCTAACACTGGCAATACCGAGGTCACGAATATCGGCTTTTAGTGCCTCCCCCCGGGGGTCGGGAAGAGAGGCTTTTACCGAGACCTCAACCCGGAACAAGCCGTTTCCCACAACTGTCATGCCAGAATATATTCTACTATTGCCGCTGGCTCAGCACAAGTTTAAGCCCCCACCCCTTTTATATCTTTTCCCACCCACCGCCCTTAGAGGTATATAAGAGAAGCAAAACCAAAGTGGGTGGGTGGGAAGAAGAACGTAAATTAAAAAATGGGGTGGGGGTGAAAAAGAAGTGGGCAAAGCCTAATGGGCGGGAGTACCCACTCTATAACAAGCCGCAGACGCCTTTAGGGCGGGAGGGTGGGAAAAAAGACGTAAATTAAAAAGTGGGGAGGGGTCAGCCA
>CAZUHO010000011.1:0-15652 GCA_964620725.1 uncultured Dehalococcoidales bacterium | reverse complement strand
ATGAGCCGAGATGGGCTATAGCCTACAAGTTCCCCGCCATCCAGGGCACCACCCGTCTCATTGATATCGGCATCAGCGTGGGCAGAACGGGCACCCTCAACCCCTACGCCATCTTAGAGCCGGTCTCGGTGGGCGGGGTAACCATCAAAAGCGCCGCCCTCCACAATGAGGACGACATCAGGCGAAAGGACATCCGCATCGGCGACAGCGTTATTATCCAGCGGGCGGGCGAGGTGATACCGGAGGTCATCGGGCCGGTCAAGAGCAAGCGGAGGGGAAAACAAAAGGAATTCAACCTCCTGGAGAAGATATTTGACCGCAAAAAACGGCGCCCCGCCTGCCCGGAGTGCGGGGCGGAGGTCTTCAAGCCCGAGGGCGAGGTTATGTACTACTGCTCCAATGCCGCCTGCCCGGCGCAAGTTCAAGAACGGCTGGAGCACTTCGTCTCCCGGGGGGGCATGGATATCAGGGGCATCGGCGAATCAAACAGCGCCCTCTTGTTACAAGAAGGGCTGGTTAAAGATGTGGCTGACCTCTACGAACTCAAGGACAAGAAAGAGAAACTCCTAGGGCTGGAGAGGATGGCGGAGAAGAGCGTAGTCAATATGCTCAGCGCCATTGAGAAGAGCAAAGACAGACCGCTGGCAAGGCTTATCTTTGCCCTAGGCATACGCCATGTCGGTGAGGAGATGGCGGAGGTTATAGCCGGGCACTTCGGCAGTATGGACAATCTGGCTAAAGCCCCCAGAGAGGAGCTTACGGCACTCCCCACTATAGGCCCCAAGATTGCCGACAGCATCTTAGCCTTCTTCCGGGAGAAAGAAAACAAGAAAATCATGGCACGGCTGAAAAAGGCGGGCGTTAAGCTGGAAGAAAAGAAGGCCAAGCCGGAGGAGCTGCCCCTCGCCGGTCTGGAGTTTGTCATCACCGGCAGGCTGGAAACCTTCTCCCGACCGGAGGCAGAGGCGAAGATAAAAGCCCTCGGCGGCTCAACCGGGAGCAGTGTTACCAGGAAGACCACCCATCTGGTGGTGGGGGCTGACCCCGGCTCCAAGCTAGCTAAAGCCCGGGAGCTGGGCACAAAGCAAATCAGCGAAGAGGAGTTACTAAGACTCCTAAGGCAAAAATAATTAAAGGAGGTAAAAATGAAACGCTTGAATTGGGGGGTAATAGGAGCGGTGATTCTCTGTCTAGCTATTGTTTTGCTGGCTGGGTGTGGTGTGCCACAGTCTGAGTATGAGGCCTTACAGGCTGATTATCAAGCCTTGCAAGCTGAGCTACAGACAGCGCAGTCGGATTTAGCCAGCCTGCAAGCTGACTATGATGCGCTAAATGTCGACTATCAGACTGCAAGCGAGGAATTGGCTCAAATTCAAGAGGTTTACCCGCCTAGGGATTTCTCTTCAATCACAGAGCTTGATGAGTGGCTGCTAGCAAACGATGTATCTGAAAGACCAGTTACACAGTATGCAGATGCGTGGTACCGCAAGGCCTTAGAAATACAGGAGGATGCCCTGAAGAATGGCTATATCGTTTCTGCAGATTACGACTACAACGCAACAACCAAAAAATACATGGTATATTGTGTAACGATTATTAACGGCAGAGTATTTTACTGGGACCCTGAGACTGATGAAGTGCTCGAGGACAGCGCCATCGGCACTGTAAAGTAACGGTAGTAGAACCTATAATTAGAGCTATATGAAATTAATTATCGGTCTAGGTAATCCGGGAAGGGCTTACGCCAATAACCGCCATAACATTGGCTTTATCGGCATCAATCACCTTGCCCGAAGCCAGGGCATAAAATTCGACCGAAAGCAGGGTCTTGCCCGAATCGGCAGTGGCAGGGTCGCCGGCAGCGAGGTGGTGCTAGCCAAGCCCCAGACCTATATGAACCAGAGTGGGGAATCGGTAAGCCGGCTGGTTAAGAGGTTCAACATCAGCCTTGATGAGCTTATCATCATCCACGACGACCTTGACCTGCCTCTGGGCAAGCTCCGCATCAGCCACGCCAGCAGCTCCGGCGGGCATAAGGGCATTAACTCCATTATAGAAAAGCTGGGGAGCCGGGACTTTATTCGCCTTCGGGTCGGCGTGGGCAGGCCGACTGAAGCCAGCGAGGATGAAATTATCGCCTACGTCCTCAGCGACTTTACGCCGGAGCAGAGAAAGGCAATTAGCCCGGTTATCCCCAGAGTTACAGAAGTCATCCTCTGTCTCCTCACCGAGGGTCTGGTACCAGCTATGAATAAGTTTAACTAACGCCTGTTCTCCCCACCCCCTTTTTAAGTAGGTCTTACTTCCCACCCTAACCCACCCTCAAAGAAGAGCTTAATTTACTAACCCAGATTGTGCTGTAGCTAAGCCCAAGAGGGCGGGCGGGTGGGAAAAATAACGTGAGTCAAAGGGGCGGATGGGTGGGAAGAAAAACGTATGCTTAAAAGGAGGTGGAGGAGAAAAGAATATATCTCCCTTTGCCTAGCCCAGACTCAGGTGATATAATTCCTATACCTATGGCCAAGAAAAAATTCGTCGCCGTTATTGGTGGGAACCAGTGCTCAAAAAAGGAAGCCCGACTGGCGGAAGAGGTGGGGCAGGAGCTTGCCCGGCGGGGGGCTACTCTGGTATGCGGCGGGCTGGGCGGCATTATGAAGGCAGCCTGTAAGGGTGCCAGCGCCGAGGGGGGAACAACCATCGGTATCCTCCCCGGAGAAAGCCGCCAGACAGCCAACCCCTATGTCCAGATCCCCATCGTCACCGGCCTGGGGGAGGCGAGGAACGCCATCGTGGTCAAATCAGCCCAGGCGGTTATCGCCGTCGGTGGCAGCTACGGCACCCTCTCCGAGATAAGCTATGCCCTGAAAAACAGCATCCCGGTTATCGGCTTGAATAGCTGGTCACTATCAAGAAGCGGCCGGCAGGACAAGTCCATTATCCCGGCTCAAAATCCGGTTGAGGCGGTAGATAAAGCCCTTGACTCAATTACCTCCTGAAAAATACACGATTGCAGGAGCAAAGTGGCAAATATTGAAAGCGTAAAAGCCAGAGAAATCCTGGACTCCAGAGGCAATCCCACGCTTGAGGTTGAAGTAAAACTGGCTGACAGGGCTGTGGGCTGGGCGGCGGTACCCTCCGGAGCCAGCACCGGCAAGCATGAAGCGGTAGAGCTGCGCGACGGTGATAGCTCGCGTTTTAACGGGCGGGGGGTGCTCAAGGCAGTAGCCAACGTCAATAAGGATATTGCCCAAGCTATAAGCGGCATGCCGGCAGAAGACCAGCCAGCCATCGATAATAAGCTGATAGAGCTTGACGGCACACCTGATAAATCGCGCCTGGGGGCTAACGCCATCCTGGGGACATCGCTGGCAGTGGCTCATGCCGCGGCTAACCACCTTGATATGCCCCTATACCGCTATCTGGGTGGGGTCGCCAGCTACAGCCTCCCCGTGCCCATGCTCAATATTCTAAACGGCGGCAAGCACGCCGCCAACTCGACCGATTTTCAGGAGTTTATGGTGGTGCCGGCGGGAGCCACTAGCTTTAAGCATGCCCTGCAGATGGGCACCGAGGTCTATCACTCCCTGAAGCAGTGGCTCAAGGAAAAGGGGCTGGATACCAACATCGGGGATGAGGGGGGATTTGCCCCCTCCCTACCCTCAAATAAGCCAGCGATAGAGGCAATACTAGCCGCCATTGAAAAAGCGGGCTACAAACCGGGGAAGGACTGCTTTATAGCCCTGGACCCCGCCGCCAGCGAATTTTATAAAGATGGCAATTATATCCTGGCAAGGGAGGGCATCTCCCTTAACACCAAGGAGATGGTTGATTATTATGTCAACTGGGTGTCAGCCTACCCTATCATCAGCATTGAGGACGGCATGGCTGAGGACGACTGGGAAGGCTGGCAACTGCTGGCGGAGAGGCTGGGCAGCAAAGTCCAGCTTGTCGGCGATGACCTCTATGTTACCAATGTCAAGCGCCTGAGCCGGGGTATAAGCCTTAAGGCGTCCAACTCAATACTTATCAAGCCCAACCAGATTGGCACCCTCACCGAGACCATCGCCACCGTCAAGATGGCGCACCAGGCAAAGTGGACAGCGATAGTAAGCCACCGCTCCGGCGAGACCGAGGATACCACCATCGCCGACCTGGCGGTGGGCTTAAATACCGGCCTCATTAAAGCCGGCGCCCCCTGCCGCTCAGAGCGCACCGCCAAGTACAACCGCCTTCTCCGCATAGAAGCCGAACTGGGGGGCAATGCCTCATTTGCCGGTACCGAGGTTTTTTACAGCTTAAGGAGTAAATGAACCAGCCAAGCCAGCCAAGAAAGATTAGAAAGTGGGTATGCCACAAGCTCGAGTGCTTCGCCGATTACATTGAAGCCTACACCGGCATGATGGGCAAGAACCAGTGCTACTACCTTGAACTATACGCCGGGTGTGGCAACTGCGTCTGCGTCGGCACCGACTGCGTTATTGAAGACTCGGCACTTCGGGCGCTAAAAGCCAAAACAAAATTCGACAGGTGCATATTTATCGTCGGCGATAGCCAGGACGCCAGGAGCCTGAAGAAGCTGACGGCCTCCTATGACAGCGCCAATATAATAAGCGGTAATCCGGTTAGTGACAAAGTCCTGCGGCAGGTATTCGACCTCATCCCCCGCTCGGCATCCAGCCTCGCCCTCATTGACCCCCAGGGATATAGGAAGCTGCGCTGGTCAACAATCAAGAAGCTGGCTACCCACAGCAAGGACTGGAGGGGTCATAAAATAGAACTGCTCATAATCTTCCCCCTGGAAATGGCGCTGCTGCGAAATTTAAACCGCCCCGAGTGCCAGGCATCAATAACCAGGCTCTATGGGAACAAAAAATGGGAGGAGGTTAGGGAGAAAAGGCTGGAGGGCAAAATAAAGTTAAACAAAGCCAGACAGCAGCTGGTGGAACTATATAAGGACGGGCTCAAAGCCCTGGGCTACAGGCATGTTGCCGACTTTAAACCCGGCTACCTCTCCAAGCCTCCCCTCTACCATGTAATCTCAGCCAGCGATGGCGAGGGCAGGGCCAAAATGCTGGCGGAGGCGTGGGGCAAGGAGAGATACCTCCCCTGCGAACTACTCTATACCGGGAAAAACAGAAAGCGATGAAAAAAATCGGCATCACCACCACCGTTCCCATAGAGGTCTTACTCGCCGCCGGCTACCAGCCGGTTGACATGAACAATGTCTTCATCAACGACCCCAGCCCCCAGCGCCTGATAAATATCGCCGAGCGGGCTGGCTTCCCCTTGAACTGCTGTAGCTGGATTAAGGGAATCTACGGGGCTTGTATGGAGTATGGCATTGAAAGCGTCCTCTGCGTTACCACCGGCGACTGCTCCAATACCATTATGCTTATGGAGGTGCTCAGGCTCAAAGGGCTCAAGGTTGTGCCCTTCGCCTACCCCGATAAGCCGGATACCCGGCAGATGCAGCAAGCCCTGGAGACACTGGCTAAAACCCTGGGCACAAGCCTGGATGCCGCCGAGAAGCTCAGAGCCGAGCTTAAGCCCCCCCGCCAGCTGGCGCTGAAACTCGATGAGCTCACCTGGAAAGAGGGGCTGGTCAGGGGCGGGGAAAACCACCTCTGGCTGGTATCAACATCGGATTTTAATCAAGACCATAACAAATATCAGCAGGAGCTACAAGAATTAATAGCCCAGTGCCAGGAGCGCCAGCCCTACCCTAAGGAAGAGCTCAGAATTGCCTATCTCGGCGTGCCCTCGGTCTATGGCCGCGACCTCTATCCCTACATTGAGACCAATGGGGGGAGGGTGGTATTCAACGAAATCCAGCGCCAGTTCGCCATGCCCCAGCCGGGAAACTCCCTGGCTGAGCAGTACTCAAATTATACCTACCCCTACTCCATATACGAGCGGCTAAAGGACATCACCGCCGAAATTAAGCGGCGGCGGGTTGACGGGGTCATACACTATGTCCAGGCCTTCTGCCACCGTGGCATTGGCGATATAATCTTCAGGGACGCCCTAAAATTGCCCATTCTAACCCTGGAGGGAAATGATGACTTCTTCCTGAATAACCATGTAAAGACAAGGGTTGAAGCCTTCTTAGACATGCTCCAGCGCAGTCGGCGGAGGGCAAAAATCGCTGAGGAGGTATAAAATGACAACCAAAATCGGCATTAACGGCTTCGGGCGGGTAGGCAGAATAGCCTTCAGGGCAATTAACCAATACCATAAGGGCAAACTGGAGGTAGCCGCCATCAATGACCTGACCGACGCCAAGACTAATGCCCACCTCTTAAAATGGGACAGCACCTATGGGCGATACCCCGGTGAGATAAAAGCCGCCGAAAATTCCATTACTGTTGACGGCAAAGAGGTAAAGGTGCTCGCCGAGCGCGACCCGGCAAAAATCTCGTGGCGCGACTACGGCGTGGACATAGTGATAGAATCCACCGGCCTATTCACCGACGCCACCAAGGCGGCGGCACACCTTGAGGGTGGCGCCAAAAAAGTAATTATCTCCGCACCGGCGCGCAACGAGGATATAACCATCGTCCTCGGCGTCAACGAAGAGCAGTACCAGCCGGATAAGCACCGGATTATATCCAATGCCTCCTGCACCACCAACTGCATCGCCCCTGTGGTCAAGGTGCTGCACCAGAACTTCGGCGTGAGCAAAGGGCTGATGACCACCATTCATGCCTACACCAATGACCAGAGGCTACTGGACATGTTTCACCGCGACCTGCGCCGGGCAAGAGCCGCCGCCATAAATATTATCCCCACCACCACCGGCGCCGCCAGAGCCGTAGCCCAGGTCATCCCTGAGCTCAAGGGCAGGCTCCACGGGATGGCAATGAGGGTCCCCGTAGCCACCGTCTCCGTGGTTGACTTCGTCGCCGACCTTGAGAAAGAGGCAAGCGTGGAGGAGATAAATCAAGCCTTCCAGAAGGCGGCTAAGGGACCTCTAGCCGGAATCCTGGAGTACTGCCAAGAGGAGCTGGTCAGCATGGACTTCAAGGGTAACCCTGCCAGCTCCATCTTTGACGCCCCCAGCACCATAGTTACTAGCGGCAATATGGTCAAGGTATTAGCCTGGTATGACAATGAGTGGGGCTATAGCTGTCGCCTGGCTGACCTCGCTGCCTTTATCGCCCAAAAGGGCTCATAGTACAATAGTAGGAATTGACATTCCTATCTAAGCATGCTTAAAATAGCCACCGGGCTATAGATTTGACATTAGTAACAAACTGTGTTTAAAATAACACAATAATAATTGTCAATACGAGGTGGATAAATGAAATTAGTAGTTGTGGGTCTAGGACAATGCGGCGGTAGGGTCGCCGATGAGTTCCTGAAACTAAACAGGATGGCACGCAGCAAACGAGGAATTGAGATAGTGACCGGTGCCTTCGCCGTAAACACCGATGCCGCTGACCTAACCGGACTTAAATACATAAGCTCTGACTACCAGCATAGAATCCTCATCGGAGGCCGGAGGACAGGCGGTCACGGGGTTGGCAAGATAAATGAACTGGGAGCCGAGGTAGCCAAAGAGGACTCTGACAAGATTGTAGACGCCATAAGAACCGCCCCACGCTTCTTTGAGACCGATGCCTTCTTAATAATCGCCGGTGTTGCCGGCGGTACTGGCTCGGGGGCGCTGCCCATAGTCACCCAGATGATAAGAGACCGCTACGGAGACAAGCCAGCTTATGCCCTGGCTATCCTTCCCTTCGGTCATGAAGAGCAAACCGAGGAAAGAACCATCTATAATGCCGCTACCTGCCTTAAGTCCCTGTATAAAGTGGCTGATGCCGTCTTTCTCATTGACAATCAGAGGTATGTGAGAAAGGACTTCTCGCTTAAAAACAACCTGGACAAGATAAATACATTAATAGTTGAACAATTCTATAACATGCTTTGCGCCGGCGAGGAGACAAAACAAAAGCATATTGGGGCAAAGATGCTTGATGCCGGAGACATTATTCAGAGCCTAGCCGGCTGGACAGCGATTGGCTATGGCAGAGCAGCCGTACCCGCCTTCAGCTGGTTCCACTTCTTCTCAAAGGATTTCAGAAGGAAGAGCACCGAAACTCATCGTGGTATCCAAGCCATGGATGAAGCCATAAGCGAGCTCTCGCTTAAATGCAACCCCGCTGATTCAGGCCGAGCCCTATACCTTGTCTCGGGACCACCTAAGGAAATGAATATGGACCTGGTTAAGGAACTGGCAGACTACCTGAGGGGGATGAGCCCACAGGCAGTAATAAGGAATGGCGATTATCCCCGGGAAAAGGGCGCCATTGATGTAACCGTAGTCCTGTCTGAATTCAACGCCCTGGACAAGATAAGGGGATACTTTGAGAAAGCAACCGATGTTATCCATGGTCTCAAAACAAGACGGGGCGAGTTTGAGGACAAACTTAAAGAAGTAGACGAGGTAGCCAAGGACCTTCCCTCATTACTATAAATCCAAGCCTATTTGCCAGCTTCGCTAGCCAGCTAGCGAAGCTGGCTTTTTTATTTAATATCACAAATTCAGCCTTATTTGCCCAAAAACCCCTTTAGGAAAGAGGACGATATAGGGTATAATAAGGGCAAAGATGGCAGCCCAAGTTTTTTATCGTAAGTGGCGTCCCCAAACCCTGGCCGAGGTAGTTGGTCAGGAGCAAGTAACCCAGACACTGAGCAATGCCCTCAAAACGGGGCGTGTCTCTCACGCCTACCTCTTCTACGGTCCCAGAGGAACGGGCAAGACCAGCACCGGGCGTATCCTGGCTAAGGCGGTGAACTGCACCGGCCGCGGCAAGAACAAGCCGTGCAATCGCTGCCAGATGTGCCAGGCAATAACCGAGGGCAGGGCTCTGGACGTAATAGAAATTGACGCCGCTAGCAACCGCGGCATTGATGAAATCAGAGAACTTCGCGCGAGGGTCAACTACGCCCCCAACCAAGCCCAGCACAAGGTCTATATCGTGGACGAGGTCCACATGCTCACCAAGGAAGCGGCCAACGCCCTGCTCAAGACCCTTGAGGAACCGCCGCCCTACGTTATCTTTATCCTGGCTACCACCGAGATTCACAAAGTCCCGGCGACAATCTTGTCCCGCTGCCAGCGCTTTGACTTCAGGCGTATTTCCCAGGCAGACGTGGTGTCCAAGCTGGAGCATATCTGCCAAACCGAAGGCATTAAGATAGAGCCTGAAGGGCTAAGGCTTATTGCCCGAAGCGCCACCGGCAGCCTGAGAGATGCCGAAAACCTGCTGGAGCAATTAACCACCTACTACGGCGCTGAGATTGAGCTCCGCCAGATTCAGGAAATCCTTGGTATCACCGGAGACCAGAGGGCTAAGGAGGTGGTCAGGCACATCGTAAATAATGACACCTCCGCCGGGCTGTCTACGATAAACAGCGTCAATAGCGACGGGCTGGACCTGCGCCAGTTTAACCGGGAGCTGGTAGAATACCTCAGGGAGCTACTGCTGGTAAAGACCGGCTCCGAGGAAGCGGTAGACCTCACCACCGAGGATATCGCCGAGCTGAAGGAGCTGGCATCTCAGACTTCACTGGCTCAGATAGCAAGGGCAATAAAGCTCTTCGGCCAGCTTGAGCTCGGCTTTGATAACTACTCAACCCTGCCCCTGGAACTGGCTCTGGTTGACTGTGCTCAGCCCCCCGTAGAAAAAGCAGAGAAAGTAGAGGAGGTAACCCCAGCCCCACAAGTTCAGCCCCGTCCAGCCCCACAAGTGCAGTATGAACCTCCCCCACCGGTAAAAGAGGTTACCCCGCCCAAGCCGCAAGCGGTCAAGCCGGTGCCAGCCGCTGAGGTTGAGGCAACACCAGCCAAGCCTCAAGCGGCTAAGCCGGCGCCAGCCGCCGAGCCTAAGGTAACACCAGCCCCAACCAATAATGAAATTGAGCGCTTAAAACAAAGCTGGAGGCAGCTCCTTACCGAAGCCCCACCAGCTATTAAGAGAAGCAACGCCATCGCCATTCTCAGAAGCGCAGATGTTAAACCGGTGGCAATTGAAGGCGATACCGTAATCTTGGACTCCAAGTACGAGTTTTACAAGGAACAAATAGAAAGGCCTGAAAATATAACGATAGCTGAGGAAATCATAAGTAATTTCCTGGGACGCCGTTGTCGTGTCCGTTGTACTCATAAGCCAGCAGATAACCACCTAGTTGAGGAAGTAAAAAAGTTAGGTGCCCAAATCACCAGCGTGGAGGAGAAGTGAATAAGTTCATCATGCGCCAAGCCCAAGAGCTTCAGGCAAAGCTAGCCAAGGCACAAGAGGAGTTAGCCAGCGCCACCATAGAAGCATCCTCAGGCGGAGGGGCGGTCAAGGTCACCGTCAACGGTCAACAGGAAGTGCAATCGGTAAAAATATCGCCTGAGGCAATAAACCCCGACGATGCGGAACTGCTTGAGGATTTGGTACTGGCAGCGATAAACGAGGCTATGTCTAAATCCAAGGAGCTTGCCGCCGAGCGTCTGGGTAAAATAACCGGCGGTCTCAAAATACCAGGGCTGACCTGACTTTAGGAGAGCTAGCATTGAACCAAGAAATACCCACCGCCGGAGCAGTAGATAAGCTTACTCAGGAGCTAAATAAACTGCCCGGCATCGGACCAAAGAGCGCCCAGCGCCTTGCCTACTACCTGCTCCGAGCCCCCGAAGACCAAGCCAAGCTACTGGCTGAGGCTATACTTTCGGTAAAGCAAAAGACCAGGCTCTGCTCCATCTGCTTTAACATCACCGACTCCGACCCCTGCCCCATCTGCGGCAACAATAACCGGGACCGAAACAAAATCTGTATCGTGGAGCAGCCTCAGGACATTCTGGCTCTGGAGCATATCAAGAGCTATAACGGGCTGTATCATGTGCTCCACGGGGCTATCTCACCCACCGAGGGGGTGGGGACTGAAGATATAAGAGCCAAGGAGCTTATGAAGCGGCTGGAGGGCGGTAAGGTGAATGAGGTCATTCTCGCCACCAACCCCACCCTTGAGGGGGAGACCACCGCCATGTACCTAGGCAAGCTGATTTCACCCCTGGGCATCAAGGTTACCCGCCTCGCCCGGGGACTACCCTTCGGCACCGAGCTTGAATACGCCGATGACGTTACCCTGACCCGAGCCATTGAAGGGAGGCAGGAGTTTTAACCATCCTCAAGCCCACTGGCTCAAACGAGGTGGTCATATGTTTAATCTCAAGAGGGTATCAAAAAAGGCGGGGCTTCCCCCGGGAACCCTCGTTCATATAGGGAAAAGAAGGGTTGAGAAGGTAAAGATTACCCTCATCGACTATGATGAGAAGCAGTTCCAGGAGAGGGAAGTAAAAACGGTTGAGGAATGCTTCCCCTTTAAAGACACACCGACGGTCACCTGGATAAACATTGACGGCATTCATGATGTAGATTTGATCGAGAAGCTCGGCACGCACTTTGACCTGCACCCGCTCATACTAGAGGACATCGTTAATACAGAACAGCGCCCCAAGATGGAGGATATGGGAGACTATATCTTTACCGTCCTCAAAATGCTTGATTACGATGAGAAGAAGGATGAAATAAGTTCGGAGCAGGTAAGCCTGGTGCTTGGTTCTAATTTCGTTATTTCCTTCCACGAGAGTGAGAGGGCTACCCTAAATCCGGTGAGAGAAAGAATCGGCAAAAGCAAGGGGCGCATCAGGAAGATGGGCGCCGACTACCTCACCTACGCCATAATCGATTGTATTGTCGATAACTACTTCGCCATACTGGAGAAAATCGGGGAAGTAATAGAGGATATCGAAAAAGACCTGGTAAAAACGCCCACTACAGAGACATTGCAATCTATTCACAAGCTAAAAGGGGAAATTATATCGTTGCGCAAGGCAACCTGGCCGCTAAGAGAGATAGTCAGCGGGCTGGAGAGGGCGGAAACGCCACTTATTCGTAAACCGACGAGGATATACCTCAGAGACGTTTACGACCATACAATTCAGGTCATTGATAGTGTCGAGAGTCACCGGGATATCGTTTCGGGCATGCTTGATATCTATCTCTCCAGTTTAAGCAACAGAATGAACGAGGTTATGAAGGTGTTAACGATATTTGCCGCAATATTTATCCCGCTAACCTTCGTCGCCGGCGTTTACGGCATGAATTTTGCCTTCATGCCGGAACTCAACTGGCGCTGGGGTTACCCTATCGCCCTGATTATTATGGTTCTAGCCGCCAGCGCAATGCTGGTCTATTTCAAAAGAAAAAAATGGCTCTAAATAGAAACCTATCCCCCTTACCCCCTTCCCTTGGGTATTTATGAAGGGAAGGGGGGGTGGGTGAGGGAGGGGGCGAAGCCCCCTCCCTATAATCCCTTCCCCCTCTCCTTTGAAAGGAGAGGGGGATACAGGGGGTGAGGATGAAAAATGGGGGAAATAATAAGAAGGGAGGAGAGTCATGTCATTAATCGTTGTAACTTACGTACCGGAAGGGCTTGTAATGGCTTCAGATAGCCGACAGTGGGTAACAGTTGAGGGGAAAACTCCTAATGGTAAGGTTCTTAAAGTTGAGACTGTTAGCTCTGACGCTGTGGTGAAAACCTCCCTTATACAAGGACAGCAGGTTGGTATTTCCAACTATGGACAGGACTTACTCAATGGTGTGCCAATGGGAAGCTATATCAAAAGGTTTATCGAGGAAGAATTGTTAGCTGCTGATGATGTAACTACCATTCCCGAGAAGTTAGTCAAATATTTCAGAAAGTCTTTCCCTGATGCTGATGCGGGCTTTTATGTTGCTGGATATAAGAAGGAAGGAAAAGCAAGCGTCCCCTATGTTTATCGTTGCCATGTAGCTAAGAATACTGTCGAAAGAAGAAACGTTAAACCTGACGGGGCACTTGCTTACGGCGCTAGTTGGTCTGGACAAACTGACATTCTCACTTCTATCGTCAATCCGGTAACAACTAATGATGATAAGGGTGCAAAGAAAGTAATTCGAGCACCAGCACCAATTATTTGGGATGCGATGACGCTTCAAGACGCAATAGATTTCTCAATTCACGCTATTCGGACTACTATTGATACGATGCGCTTTCAGGCGCGACCAAAAAATGTTGGCGGCCCAATTGATGTATTAGTCTTAACAGCTGAGGAAGCTAAATGGATTCAAAGGAAGGAATTACACGGTTAGATACGAATAGTCTAAAATGACCAAACCAAGAAACTACCAAACCGAAGCCATAATCGTCAAAAAGACCAAGCTGGGGGAGGCGGATAGAATCCTCACCCTCTTCACCCCCCAGCTGGGCAAGATTCAGGCGGTGGCTAAGGGGGTGAGGCGCCCCAGGAGCAAGATGTCGGGGCACCTGGAACTGCTCACCCACAGCCTGATTTCGCTGGCAAGGGGCAAAAATATCGACACCGTAACCGGGACTCAGACCATAAACAGCTTTCTATCCTTAAAGAGCGACCTTAAGCTCACCTCCTACGCCCTCTACGCCACCGAGCTGGTCAACCAGTTTGGCGCCGAGAACCTGGAAAACCAGCCCCTGTTTGAGCTGCTGCTCCAGACGCTGCAACGTCTGCAGCTTGGCGGGAATAGCGAGCTGGTCCTGCGCTACTTTGAACTCCACCTCCTGAACGAGACCGGCTACCGCCCCCAGCTTGAGCACTGCGTCTCCTGCCGCTCCACGTTAAAGGAAACCACCAACTCATTCTGCCCCGGCGCCGGCGGTATGCTCTGCCCCGCCTGCCAGCAAGACCAATTAAGCTACCCCCTTTCGGCAAACGCCCAAAAAGTGTTACTATTACTGCAAAATAACGACTATTCCGTTGCCAGCAAATTAGAACTAGACTCAGAGCTATCTCGCCAGCTGGAGATGGTAATAAGGAACTACCTCAGATACTTACTGGAAAGGGAGATAAAGTCAGCCGTTTGGCTGGACGCCTTAAGAGGACAAACCGATGACATCCAGATTAGAGCGCATAGCAGAGCAGCGCCGACAAAAGCTTGAACGGCTTCGCGAGCGTGGCATAAACCCCTATCCTTACGGCTACAAGCGAACCCACACCACCGAGCAAGCGGTCGAGCTACTTCAAAAGTGGGAATCAAAGCCTGACGATAAAAAAGAGGCTGACCGTCTTGCTGGTAAACTCCAAGTCAAAATTGCTGGACGGATTACAGCAATGCGGAATATGGGCAAAAGCGCCTTCGCCGACATACGCGATGGCTCAGGGAAGATTCAACTACTATTCCAAGACATCAATAAGTATGACAAGGAACAAATTCAATTATTTAATGACCTAGATATTGGTGACATCATCGGGGCCAATGGCCCTTTACTTCGGACAAAAAGTGGTGAACCTACCGTCTGGGTAGCAGACTTCACCCTGCTGGCGAAATCGCTCCAGCCCCTGCCGGAAAAGTGGCACGGGCTCAGCGACGTGGAAATAAGATACCGCCAGCGCTACCTGGACCTAATCGCCAACGCCGAAGCCAGGGAAATCTTCCGCGTGCGCAGCCTGGTTATCACCGCCATTCGTGACTTCCTCAACCGGCGGGGATTTCTGGAAGTTGAGACGCCGGTGCTCCAGCCCTCAGCCGGTGGCGCCTTAGCCCGCCCCTTCACCACCCACCACCACGCCCTCGACCAGGACTTCTACCTCAGGATTGCCCCCGAGCTTCACCTCAAGCGGCTGATTATCGGCGGCTTTGACAAGGTATATGAATTAGGGCGAATCTTCCGCAACGAGGGCGTCTCCACCAAGCACAACCCCGAGTTCACCATGCTGGAAAGCTACGAAGCCTACGCCGACTATAACGACATTATGAGCATGGTTGAGGAGATGGTGTCTGAAGTCAGCCAGCAGGTTGTGGGCGACAAGGTCAAGTTTGGCGATGAGACTATTAAATTTAAGCCACCCTGGCCAAGATTAGAACTGCGCCAGGCGATTATAAAATACGGCGGCATTGACTTTGAGGACTACCCCGATGCCAAGTCGCTGCGGGCAGCGATGCAGGGCTTAAAAATGGAGGTCGACCCCAAAAAGGACAGGGGCAAGCTGATAGACGAGCTCATCTCAACCTTCGTTGAGCCAAAATTGATACAGCCCACCTTCCTCGTTGACTACCCGGTGGAGATGTCGCCGCTGGCTAAGACCAAACCCGATAATAAGCGTCTGGTGGAGCGCTTTGAAGCCTTTGCCGGGGGTATGGAGATTGCCAACGCCTTCACCGAGCTCAACGACCCCCTGGAACAGAGGGAGCGCTTTCTTCAACAGCAAAAGGGGCGCCAGGCGGAGGCTGATGTAGAGGAGACCATCGACCAGGACTTCCTGCTGGCGCTGGAGTACGGCATGCCCCCCGCCGGCGGGCTGGGCGTTGGCATTGACCGACTGGTGATGGTGCTCACCGGCCAGCAGTCAATAAGAGAGGTAATACTCTTCCCCCAACTAAAGGAGAAGCCATAGAGGGAGTTAAAGAGGGGCGAAGCCCCTCTTAATAAAAAATCTTCCCCTTCCCCTTGTTAAGGGGAAGGGGATAAAGGGGATGGGGTTAATAATTAACTATGCTTGACCTAAAGTTTATCCGGGAAAATATAGACCAGGTAAAGCAGGCGGTAGCCAACCGCCAAGACACCGCCCCGCTGGATGAAATCC
>CAZUHO010000010.1:0-16542 GCA_964620725.1 uncultured Dehalococcoidales bacterium | reverse complement strand
TTATGCTAAAATAAGCCAGAATGATTCCCGTTAAATTATCAATGCGCAACTTTATGTGCTACCGGGATAGTGTGCCGCCCCTCCACTTTGACGGCATCCATACCGCCTGCATCTGCGGCAACAACGGCAACGGCAAATCGTCCCTCATTGACGCTATGACCTGGGCGCTGTGGGGGAAAACCAGGGCTAAGAGCGATGACGAGCTTGTCCACCTGGGCCAGACCGAGATGCAGGTTGAGTTTGACTTCGCCGTCGGCGGGCAAGGATACCGCATCATCCGCAAGCACGCCCGACCCAGGCGGCGGGGGCGCTCGGGGCAGACCATGCTTGATTTCCAGATAGCCACCGGGAACGGCTTCAAGTCAATCTCAGGCGACAGCATAACCCAGACCCAGCAGAAGATTATCAACGTCCTGCACATGGACTACGCCACCTTTATTAACAGCGCCCTCCTGCTGCAAGGTCGGGCTGATGAGTTCGCCACCAAACGCCCGGTTGAGCGCAAGCAGGTGCTGGCTGATATCCTCGGGCTTGACTTCTACGACGAGCTTGAGGAACGGGCTAAAGAGCTGGCAAAAGAGCAGGAAGCAGATGGGGTGCAGCTTGAGAGCGCCATCAAGGATATTGAAGATGAATTAGCCCAGAAGCCAGCCTATGAGGCGGAGCTGGAGGAGGCACAGGCGGGGCTCAGCCAGATAGAAAAGGTAATAACCGAGCAGGAGTCCAGGCTCAATAGACTGAGGCAGGAAAAGGAAGCCCTGGAAAACAAGAAACAGCAGCTGACCCAGCTTGAGGAACACCTGACCACCACCAAGAGAGAGCTTGAGCGCCGCCAAGAGGAGGTCAAGCAATACCAGGCACGCATCAAGGAATACGAGGAGCTTATCGCCCAGCGTTCTATTATAGAAGAAGGCTACGCCCGGCTAGCCGAAGCCAGAAAACAGAACGACGAGCTAAACCAGAAGCTGGGGCTACTGGTCAAACTAAGGGATAATAAAAACCAGCTGGAGATGAATATCGAGCGGGCGCAGGCAGAGCTGATTACGGAGCATAAATTAGCCCAAAGCAGAATCACCGAGCTGGAAGCCGCCTCCCAGAAACTGCCCCAGCTTAAAAGCGAGCTCCAGCAGGCGGAAGCCCAACTGCGCCAGCTGGAGGAAGAAGAAAAGACGCTAAATATAAAAAAGCAGACCAGCCAGGAGCTGCGCCAGCAGGTGAACTATATAGAGTCCAGCCAGGTTAATCTGAAACATGAAATCGCCGAGATACAAGAAAAAATCAACCTCTTAACGACTCAGGCGGAAGCTAAATGCCCCCTGTGTGAAACCGAGCTGGGCAGCGATGGCATAAAACGAATTGAGGCAAAATATACCGCCGATAAGGAAAGCAAAGCCGAGTCCATAAAACTAAACCAGTCTGAGCTTACCAGCCGGAAGACCGAGCTTGAGGCGGTGGAGGGTGAAATATCAGGGCTAGAAGCGAAATTAAACCAGGAGAAAGCCTCGGCACAGGGCAGGGTCAGCCTGCTCAACCAGGCAGTGACTGAAAACCAGAAGGCGGATAACCAGCTAAACGAGGAGAGGAAAAAGCTTAATGATATTGAACAGCGCCTCGCCGGGAAGGAATTCGCCGCCACCGAGCAGGAGGCGCTAGCCAGGGTCGAGGAGGAGCTAGCCAGGCTTGACTACGATTCGTCACGTCACGAGCAGACAAAACACCGCCTTGCCGAATTAGAGCAACATGAAGCCCCGAAGCGAAAGCTGGAAGAAGCCGACAGGCTTATTACTCAGGAAACGGAGGCACTTCACAAAGCTGAGGAGGCAAGCCAGGAGCTTCAGCTGAGGCTGGAGACAGAAAACAAAAAGGGGCAGGAGCTAAGCCGGGAGCTCGAGGCGCTCCCCAAACTCGCCAGCGACTTAGCCCAGGCTGAAGCTGAGCACCAGAAGCTGGCTGCCGAGCAAAAGCAAGCCCAGGAGCTGGTGGGGAACGTAAGGTCAAAGCTGGAGCGCTGCGCTGAGCTGGAGATAAAAAAGAGGGAAAAGGAAAAGCTGCTGGTTCAAGCCTCCAAGGAGGGGAAGCTCTACGGCGACCTGGCCCAAGCCTTCGGCAAGAAAGGGGTACAGGCGATGCTCATTGAGATGGCTCTCCCCGAGATTGAGGCTGAGGCTAACCGGCTGCTGGCGCGGATGACGGACAACAGAATGCACGTCAAGATTGAGACCCAGAGGGAGACGAAGAAGGGGGACTTGCTGGAGACCTTAGACATCACCATCGGTGACGAGCTGGGGACAAGAAACTATGAAATGTACAGCGGGGGTGAAGCCTTTCGCATCAACTTTGCCCTCCGCATCGCCCTCTCCAAGCTACTGGCGCGAAGGGCAGGGGCACCGCTGCCCACCCTGATTATCGACGAAGGCTTCGGCACCCAGGATATTGCCGGCATAGAAAAGATTAAAGAGGCGATAAACTCTATCCAGGACGACTTTGAAAAGATACTGGTCATCACCCACATGGAGGAGCTCAGGGACGCCTTCCCCACCCGCATTGATGTGATTAAGACTGCCCAGGGCTCAACCCTTGAGGTAAGTTAAAAATATATCTTTTCCCACCCTCCCACCCAAAAAGGTTTCACCTCTTTACAATCTTCTTGCCCCACCCCCCTGATATAGAAAGAAAAGCCCCTTCCTCTTAAACTCCCCCCAACAAAGCGAGGGATAAGCCGCAGACGCCCCAATAAAGCGGGGTTAAGAAGCAAAGCCCAATGGGCGGGCAGGCAGGAAAGAAAAAGTTAAGTTTAAAATGGGGAGGGGAAAACAGAGGATTAAGGACAGACCCCCATAGGGCGGGTGGGTGGGAAGAAAAAGGTAAGTTAGGGGGGAGGGGGGTGGAAGAAGAACGTAAGTTAGGGGGTGGGGTAAATTATCTCTAAAGCCCCAGGTCTGAGGCAATCCCCTTCATTGCCTCCAGCCCCAGGGCAAGAAACTCATCAAGCTCAAGCCCGAGCGCACTGCACTGGGAGATCTGCTCCCTATTGGCGCCGGCGGCGAAGCTCTTCTCCTTGAACCTCTTCCTCACGGAGGCCGCCTCCACCCCGGCTAATTTCTTATCGGGGCGGACGAGAGCCGCCGCCGTTATCAAGCCGGTGAGGGGGTCGGCGCAAAAGAGGGCTTTATCAAGCTTCGTCTCCAGAGGAATGCCGTGGGTCGGGTTATGACACAGTATGGCATGAACCATAGCCTCATTAGCTCCCAGCTCCCGAGCCAAGTCAGCCCCGAGCTTGCTATGGGTGTGCATATCGCCTTCGGTAAGCTCCACGTCTATATCATGGAGCAGTCCGGTAAGCCCCCACTCCTCCTCATCCTCGCCAAAGCGCCGGGCTAAAGCCCGCATAACCGCCTCGGTAGCCAGCATGTGCTTTATCATGTTCTGGTTCTCAATATTAGCCCTGACAGAGTCTAGCACTTCCTCACGTGTCACCTTAGCCTCCTTTACCGGTGAGAGCATACTCCCGGGGTAATAGCCGGCTTAAATACTGCCCGGTGGCTGAAGACTTGCTGCCGACTATCTCCTCCGGTGTTCCCGTGGCGACAATATAGCCGCCCTGCTCCCCCGCCCCCGGTCCCAGGTCTATGATATGGTCGGCGTTCTTAATCACATCAAGGTGGTGCTCAATGACGACCACGGTATTGCCGCCGTCAACCAGACGCTGCAATACCCGCAGCAGAGCGGCCACATCCTCAAAGGAAAGCCCGGTGGTCGGCTCATCAAGGATATAAAGCGTCCTGCCCGTAGAGCGCTTTGACAGTTCCGTCGCCAGCTTCACCCGCTGCGCCTCGCCGCCGGAGAGGGTGGGTGCGGGCTGACCGAGGCGAATATAGCCCAGCCCCACGTCACGCAGTGTCTGGAGCTTATTCTTTACCTTGGGGAAGTGCTCAAAGAAGGCAAGGGCTTGCTCCACAGTCATATCCAGCACCTCGGCGATGTTCTTACCCTTGAACCTGATTTCCAGAGCCTCGCGGTTATAGCGCTTCCCCTTGCACACCTCGCAGGGAACGGTGACATCAGGCAGGAACTGCATCTCAATCTGGATAAACCCCTCCCCGCGACAGGCTTCGCAGCGCCCGCCCTTAACATTAAACGAGAACCGCCCCGGGGCATAGCCCCTCATCCGAGCCTCGGGGACGGTGGCAAAAAGCTCACGGATGGGGGTAAAGGTCCCGGTATAGGTGGCGGGGTTACTGCGGGGGGTACGCCCGATGGGCGACTGGTCAATATTGACCACCTTATCAACATGCTCAATGCCAGTGATGCCGTCGCACTCCCCCGCCCTCTCCCGCGAGTGGTAGAAGAGCTGAGCCAGCTTCCGGTAGAGAATCTGGTCAATAAGGGTGCTCTTACCGCTGCCGGAAACGCCGGTGATGCCGACAAACTTGCCCAGGGGAATGGGGACGTCTATATTCTTAAGGTTATTCTCCCGCGCCCCCTTTATTACCAGCTCCTCGCCGGAGCCGGGGCGGCGCCTGGGGGGCAATGGAATCTGCTTTGCCCCGCTGAGATACTGACCGGTTATTGACTGCTTGCAACCTATAATATCAGCCAGAGCCCCGGTAGCCACAATCCACCCCCCGTGCTCCCCAGCCCCGGGCCCCATATCGATAACGTGGTCAGCCGCCCTCATCATGGCTTCATCATGCTCAACCACCAGTATGGTATTGCCCAGGTCTCTAAGGCGCTTCAGGGTCGCAATCAAGCGAAAATCGTCGGCGGGGTGAAGACCGATGGTCGGTTCATCACAGATATAAAGCACGCCCATAAGCCCGCTGCCAATCTGGGTTGCCAGCCTAATTCTTTGTGCCTCGCCGCCGCTAAGGGTAGCCGAGGCACGGTCAATGGCAAGATAGTCCAGACCGACATCCCTTAAGAAGCCGAGGCGGGCTTTAATCTCCTTGAGAATCTCGCGGGCTATAAGCTGCTCCCGCTCACTGAGCACACCGCCGATTCTGTCAACCCAGGCCAGCGCCTGGGTAACCGACATGGCGCTGACATCCACAATACTTTTCTGGTCAATGGTCACCGCCAGCGACTCCGGCTTGAGCCTCTTGCCCTCACAGACCGGGCACGGCCTGGAGACCATATAGCGCTCAATATTAGCCCGGGAGTTTACCGACTCCGTATCCCGGTGTAGCCGCTCCAGGGTCGGTATCACGCCCTCAAAGCCTTTGTGGTAGCGCCTTATCCTGCCGAAACGGTTGCGGTAAACCCTCGTTTCCCCACCCTCCCCGTAAAGGATGAGGTTAAGCTGCTTCTTGCTCAAATTTTTGACCGGGGTGTTCAGGGAAAAGCCGCTAGCTCGGGCTAAAGACTCTACCCGATAGAGATACCAGTTATGGAACTGCCAGGGGCGAATCGCCCCCTGCATAATAGAAAGCTCTTTATTCAGCACCAGCTCCGGGTCAATCTCCAGCTTTACCCCCAGTCCGGTGCAGGCAGGACAGGCGCCGTGAGGCGAATTAAAGCTGAATGTCCTGGGGGCAATCTCACCAAGGCTGATGCCGCAGTGGACGCAGGCAAAGTGCTCCGAGAAAAGCAGCTCTTCGCCGCCAGTGATAGATACCAGCACCACACCGGCGCCAAGCTTAAGGGCGGTCTCCACCGAGTCGGCAATGCGGCTCTGGCTCCCCGACTGCCCCATTATTAACCGGTCCACCACCGCCTCAATGGAGTGCTTCTTGTTTTTATCAAGCTTAATCTTCTCGGAAAGGTCATAAATCTTGCCGTCAACCCGGACGCGAGCGTAGCCCGCCTTGCGCAAATCGTCAAACACGGTCTGGTACTCGCCCTTGCGGTCTCTTATCAGCGGCGCCAGAATCATAATCCGGCTACGAGCGGGGATATTCTGAATAGAGTCGACAATCTGCTGGACGGTCTGCGCCGTTATCTCTCGCCCGCACTGAGGACAATGGGGGTGACCGGTGCGGGCAAAGAGCAGCCTCAGGTAATCATAGACCTCGGTTACCGTGCCCACGGTGGAACGCGGGTTCTTGCTGGGACCCTTCTGGTCAATAGAAATAGCCGGGCTCAAGCCTTCAATGTAATCAACGTCAGGCTTATCCATCCTGCCCAAAAACTGGCGGGCGTAAGCCGATAGAGACTCAACATAGCGGCGCTGCCCCTCGGCGTAGATGGTATCAAAAGCCAGCGAGCTCTTGCCCGAGCCGGAGACGCCGGTGATAACCACCAGCTTATCCCGCGGTATAACGACATCTATATTCTTGAGGTTATGCTCCCTAGCTCCTTTGACGACTATGCTATCCAGTGGCATCCCCACACCCCTCCTATGGGCAACTTTTATTGTAACATTCCGTCCTGAGCTAGTTCAAATCTCTTTATTTCCCACCCTCCCACCCAAAAAGGTTTCACCTCTTTACAATCTCCTTGCCCTACCCCCCAGGGGGGAGAGAAAATTACAAGATAAGCCGCAGACGCCCCAATAAGGGGGTAAGAAGCAAAGCCTCTGAGGGCGGGCGGGCGGGAAGAAAAACTTTAGCGGGGAGGGGGGAATAAAAAAGAGGGGGGCTTCGCCCCCCTCTTAAAACGCTATGCCAGCAACTCCATGATATGCATCACCTTTACCGGCAGCTTGTTCCGCACCACACCGTCAATCAGCTGAATCTCGCATCCGGGACAGCTACTTACCACAATATCAGCCCCGGTTGACTTAACCGACGCCATTTTCTTATCGGCAATCTTCTTCGACAGGTCGTAATAATACAGGCTAAATGTCCCCGCCATGCCGCAGCACCTATCAGCATTGGGCATCTCAACAAACTCAACGGTAGGTATTGACTTTATAATCTGCCTTGGCTGCGAGGTTATCCCCAGGTGACGGCTGAGGTGGCACGGGTCGTGCCAGGTAACCTTCTTGCCCCTAGCCGCCGGCGAAGCTTTATAAGCCGAAGGCGGCAGCTTCAGCACATCAACCAGAAACTGAGAAATCTCTTCCACCTTGCTACCAAAGCTGGTGTAAGCCTTCTTTCTCTGCGGCGTATCGGCAAGAAAGGAGGCATACTCCTTAAGGGATGAAGCGCAGGTGGCGCAGTCGGTGACAACATAATCAAAGTCCTCAAACGCCTTGACATTGGCATCAGCCATCTTTCTGCCGGTTTCAAAATCACCAGCCCCGCGAAATACCGGTGCCCCGCAGCAGCCCTGCCCCTTGGGCACCCACACCTCAATGCCGTTCCTGGTCAGGAACTTAATTATATGCTTACCCAGCTCGGGGAAGGCAAAATCGGTCATACAGCCGATAAAATAGCCCACCTTCATCCTGGTCTTAACACCGGCGGGCGGCTTATTCACCACCGGCACCATCTGCCTTAAAAACTTGGGGGCAATCTGGGGTATATTTCTGCCCCTACCCAGAGCCGATAGAAACAGAGACAGATGCCTGATTGTGCCCTCGGTCTTGGGCAGGAAAATGCCCTGGAACCAGGAGGCAAAGCGGACTATGTTGCCAAAGAGGGTGCGGCGGGGTAGAAGCCAGCGATAGATAATATTATAGGGAAACTTCAACCCCCTGGCCCTGACCGTATCCGCCCTGGCAGCGACGATAACGTTGGGGATATTGGCTTTGGCCGGGCAGTTAGCGGTACAGAGCATGCACAGGGTGCACTTGTTCAGGCGCTCGGCAAACTCTTCGGTATATTCCAAGTCTCCCTCCAGCAGCCCTCTTATCATCATATTCTTGCCCCGGGCTACAGAAGACTCCACCTGCTCCTCCTGATATATCGGGCACCAGAAGGTACAGAAGCCGCACTTCATGCACTGGCTCAGGTCGGCTTCAAACCTTTTTATCTGCTCATATCTATCTTCTCTAGTCTTCGGCATATCATACCCTTTCCTCTTCCCATATTTTACCGGGGTTGAGGATGTGGTTGGGGTCTAATACTCCCTTTATCTTTATCATAAGGTTAAGGGCTATCGGGTCCATCGCCCGCTTGAGAAAGCGCTGCTTCTCCAGACCAATACCGTGTTCCCCGGAGAGGACACCGCCTAAAGAAAGCGCCGCCAAAAATATCTCCTCCATTGTCTTCTGGGCTCGGGCAAACTCCTTTTTCTTCCTGATGTCAGTAAATATAGACGGGTGAAGATTGCCGTCTCCGGCATGGCCCAGGTAACTGATAAAGAAGCCAGTCCTCCGGG
Source organism: uncultured Dehalococcoidales bacterium (assembly GCA_964620725.1). GTDB lineage: Bacteria > Chloroflexota > Dehalococcoidia > Dehalococcoidales > BS750m-G39 > CAVTZP01. The sequence continues at coordinate 8,340 of CAZUHO010000010.1, read as the reverse complement.
ATATCTCATCCAGCTTGTGGATGAACTCAGGCAGCTTGTCCCGGGGCACAGTTACATCCTCAGCCATGACGGTGTGGGCAGCGCCAAAGGTAGCGGCAAAACCGGCGCTTCTCATCTTCCAGTACATCGCCGCCTCTTTAGCATCCTTGGCTACCTTAATCTCCTTAGCCCCGCCCTTCTTTAGCATGTCAACGATCTGCTTGGTCTCCGCCTCCACCGCCGCCGGCGAGCCATCAGACTGAATTAGAAGCAGAGCCTTGGCATCTACCGGCAAGCCCATGGGGGTCATCTCCTCAATGCGGCGGAGAACAAAGTTATCAACAAACTCAACCTTCGCCGGCACCACTCCGCTGGCCATAATACTGGATACCGCCTCACCACCCACCGCCATATCATCAAAAACAGCCATCACCGTCTTGCTGGCGGGCGGCATGGGCAACAGCCTCAGGGTTATCTTGGTTATCACCCCCAGCGTTCCCTCCGAGCCGGTGAAGAGCATCACGAGCTCATATCCGGTGCGGTTCTTAACCGTCACCCCGCCCAGCTTCATAATATAGCCATTGGCTAAGACCACCTCCAGCCCGAGGACGTATTGCTTGGTTACCCCGTACTTAACGCAATAGGGACCACCAGCGTTCTCAGCCACGGTACCGCCCATAGTGCAACTCAAAAAGCTCTGGGGGTCAGGCGGGTAGAAAAGCCCCTGCTTGGCCAGCGCCATATTAAAGTCCTGAAGAACAACGCCGGGCTCAACGGTAGCCGTAAAATTAGTCTTATTTATATCCAGGATTTTGTTCATCCTGGTGGTGCACAAGACAATGCCGCCCTTTATCGGGATTGAGCCGCCGCTGACATTGGTGCCGGCGCCCCTCGGCGTAACCGGAATCCTCTTTTCGTTAGCCAGCTTCAGAATTCGGGACACCTGCTCGGTGGTTGTGGTCAGCACTACCACATCGGGCATATGAGCCCAGGTAGTGGTGCCATCGTAGGAATAGGCATGAAGGTCTTCCTTTGAGGTTAAAACGGCACCTTTGCCCACAATCTTCTCCAGTTTTGATACGACCTTCTTCTCTATCATATTTCTACTCCCTAAAATTAGTGGGAAACCTTTTCCCCGGCAATTAAAGCTGCCCCCAGGGCAGCCACAATCTGCGGCTCCTCAGGAACCAGTAGCTTCCGCCCCAGTCTTTCCTCTATGCTCTTTACCAGCCCGATATCCTTAGCCCCGCCACCAATCAGGGCACAATCGGGCTCAACCCCCACCCTCTCCACCATGGTCTCTATTTTGGCAGCTAAGGTGCGGTGGAGGCCGGCTAAAATATCCTCTTTTGATGCCCCTTCGGCAATGCGCGATATCGCCTCCGATTCAGCGAACACGGCACAGCCGGTATTAAAGTCAACCTTCTTTTTCGATTTAAGGGATAGCTCACCGATGTCCTCAAGCTTAACCTGCAACACCCTGGCGATAATCTGGAGAAAGCGCCCGCTGCCGGCGGCACACTTCTCGCTGAGCAGAAAGGTGGTGGGCTTCCCCCTCTCATCCACCTTAAATACCTTGGTGAACTGCCCGCCAATATCAACCACCGTCCGCGCCGAGGGGAAGAGGTAAGATACCCCTCTGCCATCAGCGGATATATCGGTAACCACCTCACCGGCAAAGGATACGTTGGCGGCACCATAGCCGGTAGCCACGCTGTAGCCTATATCGGCAAGAGACAATTTTGCCTTTTTCAAGGCTTTGCCGGCTACTTCATCGGCAGTGAGCCTATAGTCCCCCGCCGAGGGTATTACCTGGTACGCTATAATCTTGTCTTCTGCCATCACCACTGCCTTAGAGAAGGCAGAGCCGATGTCGATGCCAATAACGTAAACCATTGTTATTTTATAACCCCTCCCCCCCTTTTAACCCTTGTTTTGCTTCCCACCCAGCCCACCCCAGTAGGCTTCGCTTCTAAAACTCTCTATACCCCCCACCCTCAGGAACTCTGCTCATCGACCTTGGTGGGCGGGAGGGTGGGAAAGAATACCCCGGGCGGCGGGTGGGAAAAGATATATTTAGCTAAAAATGCTAGCCTCGGTCAGGCGGCGTTCACTTCTGGGGAGTTGTTCCCCACTCTCCGCCGCCTTCTTGACCATATCCTTGCCCAGCAAAGCGGCACCGATAGCCCCGGTAAGCAAAGGCTCAGGCGGCACCAGCACCGCATAGCCCAATTTAGCCTCCAGAGCCCTGACCAGACCGATATTCTTCGCCCCGCCACCGGTCACTGCCACCTCCCGCTCCATCTTCAAGCGCCGCGCCATCCCACATATCCTTGAGGCAATCGCCTCATGCAGACCAGCGATGATATCAGCCAGCGCCGCCCCCGCCGCCAGCTGAGCTACCACCTCCTGGGCGGCAAAGACAGTGCAGATGTTGCTTATATCAACCCTGCTTTTAGCCTCAAGGGAAAGCTTACCCATGTCCTCCAGCTTCACCCCGAGACTCTCCGCCGTCACCTCAAGAAAGCGGCCCGAGCCGGCAGCGCACTTATCATTCATGACAAAGTCCACAGCCCGCCCATCAGCGAGCTTAATCGCCTTGCTGTCCTGCCCACCAATGTCAATTACCGTCCTCGCCTCGGGCAATAAATAGCTAACCCCCCGGGCGTGACAGGATATCTCGGTTATCTGCTTGTCGGCAAAGGGTACGTTAATCCGCCCGTAGCCAGTAGCCACCACATAGGTTATCTCATCAAAGGAGAGCCCTGCCTTGTTTAGGGCTTCCTCCATTACCCTGTTGGCTAACTTCCTGTGCTCGGGACCAGTAGGACCAATGACCGAGGCAAGCATTTCCCCGTTCATAATCACTACCTTGGTCATCGTGGAACCAATGTCAACGCCGGCAAAATACTCTTTTTTCACCTTTGCTTACTCTTAACCGCCTCTAAAGTGTCAATAAAGGCATCTATTCTGGCTCTGGTGTCAGCTTCGTTATAGGAACTGATATCGACAATATCGCTCTCCAGAATCAGCGACGGCATATCCTTATATACCTTCTTCAGCAGATTTAGCTGCCAGATTAAGCCGACATGCCAGCTGCGGCAGGAAAAGGCTTCATGCATGACAATGCCGTCTATCTTGTAGTCTTCAATATACTGAATCAGCCGCTCCACATCAGGGTGGGAGCCGGGACGCTTCCTCGCCTTGTCATACCAGTAGGTCCAGTACTTGACCCACCTCCAGGCGATATGCTCCAGCGGGTCGGTAACCTTGGACAAATCAATATCAAAATTGTAAATCGCCTCTACCATGCGGTAGGTGGTCTCCACCGGAAATACAGCCCCCTTGCTGTTGAAGTAGTTGAAGTCCGCCAGGGCGAACCATGACGGTAAGCCGCCACCCCAGATTAATCTATATTTCTCATCAGCAATTACACCCTCTTTGTTGGCTATCTTACGCTTCAGCTCATCGTATAAGTCCTTATAGAAGTCATAGCCTTCCTGAGTCCCCATCATAAACACCATGGGCACCATGGTATTCATGGCATCCCCGGTACCCATTGGTGTAGGCACCGCCCGGCGCAGCTCATACGCCTCATAGATGAGGTTCCAGGTCCTGTCAGCCAGCTCAACCAGTTCGCTGAGCCGGTCCCAGTCCATCTTCCTGCCGATCTGCTTTTCCAGAAACTCCACCAGCCCCCTAAGCTGCTCAACGATATACTTCACATAGTAGTCCTGAACCTGGCGGTAGTCATAATCATGCTCATACGCTGGCCAGGGAAGTCCGACATCATAGACAGGGACATCGGGCATATAGTGCTGGGCAGCCTGATACCACTTGTTCCTCGGGTCACAGAGTATCTGACCGCTGCCGAGCATCATATCCGGCCTCGCCTGCCCTCCCCAGGGGGCTTCAGGGGGCATTTCCCCCAGCTCCTCACGCCAGGCGTCAAAACCCAGACCGCAAAGGGCATAGGTGCAGAGGGAACGGGAGAAGTTCTCCGATTCCGCCCTCTCCAGAAAACGCTGGGCATCACGCTTGGCACCACATACGCCAGCATAGTTCTCAGTCCACACCGGTATAATATCCATGGCCCGGATAATCTCGTCATAACAGCAGCAGATAAAGCTATAGGCTATAGGCTTCCCTTCCTCCCTCGCCTGCACCGTCCCACCAATAGTCGCCTTGACCATGGGGCCTATCTTGCTAGCTGCCTCGGTGGCTGTCCTTCTCTTCTTTCTTTCCTCTGGTTTCTTCTCTTCAGTCATAACATTCTCCCTTACCACTATTTTGAGCCGAGCATTTCCAGGAAAGCCTGAACCCTGGTTCTCAGCCGGCCAATGGTTGACATTGAATACTCATCCTCAACATAGAGGACGGGGACACCCTTAGACTCAATGTAGCTCTTTATCTCGGGCACCTCAAAGCCGAAGGGGTCGCAATACTTATAGATATAGAGCACAACGCCGTCAACCTTAAAATCCTTAATCGCAGCGGCGAGATGACCAAACCTCTCCTCCATATAATCTTCATAGCTCCCCTTCCTCTCCCTGTAGGTGCGCCCGCAATATATCTTTCTCAGATAGCGCTCGGCGATGCCGTCAATGGGGTCGGCGGTGGGAGTAACATCAGTCAGGGACTCCCTTGCTCCGGGGCAAAGGTCATCAGCCACCACCCAGGCCCCACTCTCCTCCACCAGCTCAATGAAAGCCACATTGTCCATCTGAGCGCCAAACACCATCAGCCGGGCTGATTTCGGCGCCAAAACCGCCTGCCTCTGCTTAACCTCGTCAATAACATCGCCGATAAGGGCGGTGGCTTCATCCACGGGCAGGCTCACCGCCGCTATTAGAGTCTTGGCCAGCTCAACCCCCGAGATTAAGGGGGGACTTGATTTCCGCAAATTATAGAGCTCCCTCACCTTCGCCCGGTTCTGGTTATAAAGCTGGGTAGCCTCTTTCAGGCTCTGGTCGGAGATTTCCCGCCCGACAAATTCGCCCAGACTTTTTCTAAAAGTCTCCAGCTCCACCTTATAAAACTTAAGCGATGAGTCATCGGTGGTATGGGGCATGTTGATAAAATGGGAGTAAGGGAGGTTAAGGGTATACTGCCAGATTTGGTAAGTCCGGCAGATACTATCACAGGCATGGGGTATAACTATGCCATCAAGAAATTTATACCTGCCCTTCAGCCACATATCAAAGCAGCTGCGGACCAGGGGACAGACAATGGTCTCCATCTCAGCGTCAGCCTTAGTAATTGGCTCGTTAACATCCCCTATTATGCGGAAGGGAATAAAGCCGGCGGCGGTGAGCATCTCCAGGGGGACAAAGGCGCAGAGATAGCCCATTATTTGCTTCCCCTCCCCCTTTAACTCCCCGGCTCTGGAGCCGTAATCCTGATAGTATTTCTCAACCAGTGATAAACCCTTACCAGTAGCATCTTCTGCAGTCATATTTAACTTCCTTAAATTGTTATATTATACCATCTTGCCTTAGCCCAGCTATATCATCCCGGCTATAGCCCAGATCTGATAGTATCTCTTCGCTGTGCTCCCCCAGCTCAGGAGCAACCCGCCTTACCGAGGCCGGGGTCTGGCTAAACATCCAGGGGAAACCCACCTGCTTCGCCTTGCCCCGCACCGGGTCATCAACCTCGATGATATATTCATTAGCCGCAGCCTGCGGGTCGTTAACCACCTCGGTAGTTGTCTGAATCGGGGCGCAGATTACATTCTCCTTCTTACAAATCTCCATCCATTCGTCTCTCGTCTTACTAGCCAGCCTCTTATCGAAGATAGACACCAGCTCCTCGGCATTTTGATGCCTGTCCTCTACAGTGCTGAATTTGGGGTCATGCTCCAGTTCCTCAATTCCCAGCGCCTTGCATACATTGGGCCAGTACCTGTCCGGCTGGAGGTGAGCCAGAACCAGCCATTTATCGTCCTTACACTTATAATGGTTATAAGTGGCGTTGCCTGCCCTAGCCCTATCCCAGCGAGGATATTCCTGCCCCAAAAATGCCGGCGCCGAGAGGGCAAGGCGCTCCACGGCAATCAAGCCGCTCATAAGGGAGGTATCAATTCGTTGCCCCTCGCCCGTCTTCTCCCGGGCATAAAGGGCGGCGCATACGGCATAGCCGCACATAAGGGCACCGCACTCATCACCCATACCGGGGACAAGGCACTGGGGGGGACTGCCCCGCTCGCCGGCAAGCATCATCATTCCACACCGGGCGACGCCGGCATAGTCAAAGGAAAGGGCATCGGCATCGGGGCCATCTTTGCCCCAGCCTGAGGTATGGGCATAGATAAGCCGCGGATTTCTTTTTCGCAACACCTCATAGCCAATACCCATCCTGTCCGGGGCGTTTATACTCAGGTTATTGACGAAGACATCAGCCCAATCAATCAGCTTAAAGAAGGCCTCAAGCCCCTTTTCCTTCTTTAAGTCCAGGGTGATGCTCCTCTTGTTGCGATTGTGCCCCTCAAAGTAGTAGTTCCTGCCGGTCAGGCCGGCATCCACCGCCACCAGCCTCATGAACCCCCGCGCCGGGTCTCCGCTGGGTGCTTCCACCTTAATTACATCGGCCCCCAGGTCCCCCAACCTCATTGCCGCCACGGGGCCCTGCTGAAACTGCCCCAGCTCCACCACCTTAACTCCATCTAAAGGTCCAGGCATTGTCTTGTTTCTCCTTCCGTTAAAGATTATTCAGGCCATAAAAGAAGAACCCTCCCGCTTGGGAGGGTCTTTTAGATTTCTGCCTTAGATTTTACGGTTTAGCTATCCATCTCCATGTCAACACCTCCCAAGCGCACCGGCTGTGCGTAGGCGTAATAGGCGTAAAAATAATCTTGGGAAGCAATATAAATTTTCATAGCAACTATTCATTAAACCACAGTAAGGCGGCGTTGTCAACATCCACGTTCAAGGGATGACCTTATCCTCCTTTAGTTTGGCAATATCCTCCCAGCCATAGCCAAGCTCCAGCAAAATCTCCTCCGTGTGCTGCCCGAACTCGGGGGCTTCCCTTCTCACTGAAGCCGGGGTCTGGCTGAAGTCCCAGGGGAAACCGACCATCTTGGTCTTGCCCAAAACCGGGTGGTCAACCCAGATAACATAGTCATTGGCAACAGACTGGGGGTCGTTAATCACCTCGGTAGGCGTCTGGATAGGGGTATAAATCAGGCTCTCCTTCTTAAAAATCTCGAACCACTCCTCCCTGGTCTTGGTAGCAAAGGTCTCATCCATAAGAGTGATAAGCTCCTTACGGTTCTCCCCCCTGGCTTCTATACTGTTGAACCTCGGGTCATGCTCAAGCTCAGGCTTACCCAGAGCCCGGCAGATGTTAGGCCAGTATCTATCCGGCTGGAGGTGAGCCAGGATAAACCATTTATCATCCTTTGTCCTGTAGTGGTTATAAAGCGGGTTACCAGCCTCAGCCCTGACCTCCCTGGGAAACTCCTGACCCAGAATAGCCGGGGCGGATAGGACAACGCTCTCCATGCACATCAGGCTACCCATTAACGAGGTATCCACCAGCTGTCCCTTCCCCGTCTTCTCCCTGGCATAGAGGGCAGTACATATCGACCAGGCGCAGACCATCCCCCCAAGCTCATCGGCAAGCCCGGGCAAAATCTGGGCTGGCGGGGTTCCCCGCTCCCCACAAGACATCATCAAACCTGAGCGCCCAATGCCGGCATAGTCAAAGGAAAGAGTATTGGCGTCAGGGCCTTTTCTCCCCCAACCAGAGGCATGGGCATAGATAAGCCGTGGGTTTCTCTTAAGCAACTCGTCAGGGCCAATTCCCATCTTCTGCGGGGCATCTATGCTCAGATTGGTGACAAAGACATCAGCCCCGTCAATCAGCTTTAAAAACGCCTCCATACCCTTCTCGGTCTTCAAGTCCAGAGCAATGCTTCTCTTATTGCGGTTGTGATTCTCAAAGTAGTAGTTCCGACCTTTCAAACCAACCATAGTCCCGATAATTCTCATAAAGCCCCTTGCCGGGTCTCCAGTCGGGGGCTCCACCTTGATAACGTCGGCACCCAGGTCCCCCAGCTTGGTCCCGGCAACCGGCCCCTGCTGAAACATGGTTATCTCCACTACCTTGACTCCGTCTAAAGGTCCAGCCATATCTTCCCTCCTTAATAAACAAAAATCCCTCCGCTTGGAGGGTATTTTCTAAGTCTTTATTTTTTACTGGCTAAGTATTCTTAAATTTTCAATAAACTATCTCCCCCCAAGCGCACTGAGTGCGCTGGTAAAGATGAAGTCGGCAAAAAATAAAGCTGGGGAGACAGTTTTCTCTAACATTATATAACTCAGCTTCCTTAGAGTTTGACTTTATCATATATAGATA
>CAZUHO010000009.1:14704-18441 GCA_964620725.1 uncultured Dehalococcoidales bacterium | reverse complement strand
GGGTTGGGAGGGAAAAGATAATCTAAAGGTTAGCCACCGGCGGGGGCTGGCGCTTGTGTTCGCTGGCGCTTGTCATGGAATCAATCCTCTTTTTAATTTCAGCCGAGGCTTCACCACTAGCCAGATAGCGGTCAAGCTCATCATAGCTAAAGCCCAGCTCCCCTTCGTCGGTCTGCCCCTCCCATAAATCGGCGGAGGGGGGCTTATCTATAATTGGCTCGGGAATGCCCAAAAACTGAGCCAGCTCTCTTACCTGTCCCTTGAGCAGGTTGCCCAGGGGTAGAATATCCGCCCCGCCGTCCCCGTACTTGGTAAAGTAGCCTATGGAAAGCTCGTCCCGATTGCTGGCTCCGACCACCATATATTTGAGCCGATTGGCAAAGTAGTAGAGGGCGAGCATTCTTAACCGGGCTTTGATGTTGGCTTGAGCCAGACGGCTGACATCCGGCTCTACCTTGTCATCGGGCAATACTTTGAGCAAACTGTCATAGACGCTATCAAGAACCACCGTCTTGGTGGGGATGGAAAACTTATCTGCCACCAGGCGGGCATGCGCCAGGTACTCCTGGCTACTGTGGCAGGGCATGAGCACCGCCAGCGTGGTTTGGGGAAAGGCGCGCTGGCAGAGGACAGCCAATACCGATGAGTCCACCCCGCCGCTTAGTCCCAGCACCACCCCCTTACTCCCGGCAGCCAGTGCCTTATCCCTTATCCACGAAACCAGCCTCTCGGCTAACTTTTCTGGGTCCATATCGCCTCGGTTGTAGCCCTAGGTTGCCAGTAGTATACTACTCGGTAGCCGTGAGGTCAAAAAATGTCAGCCGACCTTATCCTCAAAAATGCCAAGGTAATAACCATGGACCCTCGCTGCCCCACTGCTGAGCTGGTGGCTATCAGGGATAACCGGATTTTGGCTGTTGTTGGTAGTGAGGCGTTGGGGGAGGCCAGGGGGGCGAAGGGCAGAGTAATTGATTGCCAAGGGAGGACGGTGGTGCCCGGCTTCAATGATGCTCACTGCCATATTTTCTCCTTTATCAGGAAGCTGCGTAGCCTTGACCTCAGCCCCTCAGCGGTTAGCTCTATTGTTGACATAAAGTCGCTTGTCCGCCGCCAAGCCCAGAGCCTGCCTTCGGGCGGCTGGCTTACCGGTACCGATTACAATGAGTTCTACCTTGCCGAGAAACGCCACCCCAACCGCCGGGACCTAGACGAAGCCGCCCCCCACCACCCGGTAGTCCTGACTCACCGCTCCCTGCACGCCTGCGTCCTCAACAGCCTGGCGCTATCTTTAGCCGGCATTACCCGGGAGACCCCGGAGCCGCCCGGCGCCCTTATTGAGCGGGAGCTTGAGACTGGTGAGCCAAGCGGCCTTCTCTTTGAGATGGTGGGCTATATCATGAATAGTGTAATGCCTCAGCTCTCCGATGATGAATTAGCCGAGGGCATAGCCCGAGCCAGTGAGCATTATCTAGCCATGGGCATTACTTCGCTGCAGGAGGCATCAGCCACCAACGATTTTACCCGGTGGCAGACCCTCCAGAGATTTACCGAGGGCGGTGTTCTCAAGAGCCGGGTGTTTATGATGTTTGGCGCTAATGCCCTGAGCCAGTTCCAGCAGGCAAATTTAAGTTTTGGCGCCGGCGATAGTCATCTGCGCCTGGGAGGGGTAAAGCTCATGCTGAATGAAACTACAGCCCAGCTGCCTGAGTTAAAGCAGCAGGCATTTAGTGCCCACCAGGCTGGGTTTCAGCTTGCCATCCATTGCATTGAGCCGAGCGCGGTGGAGGCAGCCATCGCCGCCCTGGAATATATAAATAGTCAGTCGTCTCTGGCGGGGCGGCGCCACCGCCTGGAGCATTGCTCCGAATGCCCGCCCCCCTTGCTTGAGCGGCTAATCAGGCTTAAGGCGATGGTGGTCACCCAGCCTCCCTTTGTCTACTATAGCGGCCAGAGATACCTGGCTACCATCCCTCCCAACCAGTTAAGGTGGCTCTACCGGCTTAAGTCCTTTCTTGACGGGGGTCTGGTTGTCGCCGGTAGCTCGGACTGCCCGGTGGTAGCCGATAACCCGCTGGTCGGCATCTACGCCGCTGTTACACGGCGGGCGGAGTCGGGGGATTATTTATCGCCTGAGGAAGCCGTCTCAGCCGAGCAGGCGCTGGCGATGTACACCATCAATGCTGCCTACGCCTCGTTTGAGGAGGATATAAAGGGCTCCATCACCCCGGGCAAGCTGGCGGATATGGTGGTGTTGAGTGCTGACCCCCTGAAATCGCCCCCGGAGCAAATTAAGGACATCGGGGTGGAGATGACCATCATTGACGGCAGGGTGGTCTGGGAGGCTTAACCGTTAGCTCTTTTAGCAAACCTTAGATACCATCCCCCCACCCCGCCCAGAATTATCGCCAGCCCGGCTATCCCTAAAGTACAGAATAAAACAGCATCGTAGAAGAAGCCGTCGGGGAAGAGCATTTTAAGATAGTCCCTGGTGGGGTCAAGCAGCCAGAACTCGTTGGAAAAGCTTATGACGTGAAACTGCCAGAAGAGCTGCTCAAAGTTAAAGACTGTTCCCAAACCCAGAGCCAGCATCAGCCCCAGGGTAATACTGCCCCCGCCAACCAGTCCCCACGCCAGGTGCCGCCAGTATCTTCTCCTGCGCCAGAAGAGGCAGACGCCGGCGTAAGCCAGAACGTAAATTAGCGTCCCCAGCAAGACCCCGTAGTCCAGCTGGATTAATCCCTTGACATCTTTAAGGTGAATTATCTCCCGCTGGTTAAAGAGTTCAAACGACTCGCCGTCTTTGACTGCGGTAATACCGATAGAATCGGCATCGGAGTTGAAGTAGCTGATTAGCTCAGCATATATATTCTCCAGCTCCGAATCAGAGATGTCGGTAGTCTGGCTGACATCATATTTTTCAGAGCCGTATTTATATAGGCACAGGCTGTTGGCTGCCCAGCCCAGGCTGGCGGTCAAGAGTAAGAAAGGCAGGCAGAGCATGAATAGCCATTTAGCGGCAGTACCTAAAGTTTTCATTTTTATCACTAAGATTTTACACTTTCGGGGCTAGTTATTCTACCTCACCTCCTTAATCCCCCTCTCCTTCAAAGGAGAGGGGGAAGAGAAATTTAAAGAGGGGCGTTAGCCCCTCTTAGACACCCGCTTAAGTTGGGGTTTCACCTTCAAAGGGGGATATTCTTTGAGACCTAAATAACACCTCACGATGCCCTTGACAACCCTAAAATATTTTGCTATAATCCGACTCTCTCGGTCTACGAGGTAGGAAAAATAAAAAGGGAGGTGACTAATTCATGAACAAGATTTGGGGAATGGTCAGTTTCATCATTTTTTGCATAGGCTTAGTATTAGCTGCTGTTGGAGGTTTTGTAAGTCCGGCAAATGTCATTATCGTCATGGTCTTGGCAATCCTCGGTCTCATAATCGGTGTTATCTATGCTGTTGGTGCCAAAGAAATTAATACCTTGCTTCTGGCTACTATAGCCCTGTTAGCGACGGCAGCTGCCTTCACTCCCATTACAGGTTTGTGGGAAGGTGCAGTAGTTACCGGCATAATCGTGAACTTTGCTGCGCTGATAGCGCCAGTAGCCCTTATCGCTGCAATAAAAGCACTGCTAAAAATAGGCCTCGAAAAAAAGTAAGCATAATAAGAAGAATAGTCACAATTTCAAATTCGTGCAGTATCCTTGCATAGTTCACCCTCCTTTCCGCACGGAGAA
>CAZUHO010000009.1:0-14604 GCA_964620725.1 uncultured Dehalococcoidales bacterium | reverse complement strand
TGCATAGTTCACCCTCCTTTCCGCACGGAGAATGGGGAGAGATTTTGAGAGGGGCTTCGCCCCTCTCTTATTTATTTCTTCGTTAGGGGGATGGGTTGCTAAGTAGTTAAAATAATTTTGGTGTTTAATTTTTGAGCCGTTATGACTTAAAAGCATAGCCCAGAAAACTAACCCTGTGCTATAATTAAGCCATGTTCAGCCATCTCCATGTCCATACCGAGTACAGCCTCCTTGACGGCATGTGCCGCATCCCCCAGCTTGTGCAGCGAGCCAGGGAGCTTGGTATGGACAGCCTGGCCATAACCGACCACGGCGTTATGCACGGCGCCATCAAGTTCTACCTGGAAGCCAGGGCGGCGGGGATAAAGCCCATTATCGGCTGCGAGGTTTATGTCGCTCCCAACAGCCGCCTCAACCGCAATGCCGGCGATAAAAATAACTACCACCTTGTTTTGCTGGCTAAAAACCAGACCGGCTACCGCAATCTAATCCAGCTTACTACTAAGGCACACCTTGAGGGCTTTTATTACAAGCCGAAGGTGGATAGGGAGCTTCTTGAGCAGCACCACGACGGTCTTATTGCTTTCAGCGCCTGCCTTGCCGGTGAGATTCCCCGCCTTGTTTTTGAGCGGCGTCTTGAGGAGGCGAAGGAGGTCGCCCTGTGGTATAAGCAGACCTTCGGCGATTTTTATCTTGAAATACAGCGCCATCCCATCCCTGAGCTGGAGCAGATAAACCCGGCTCTTATCTCTATGGCTGAGGAGCTTGATATACCGCTGGTAGCCACCAACGATGTCCACTATATTAATCAGGAGGACGCTCCCTCTCATGATCTGCTTGTTTGTATCGGCACCAACTCCTCCGTCAATGATGAAAAGAGAATGAAGATGGCGGGCGACTTTTACTACCTTAAAAGCCCCCAGGAGATGGCGGAGCTTTATAAGGATATCCCTCAGGCAATTGAGAATACCGAGCGCATTGCCGAGATGTGCAACCTCAAGCTCGAGTTCGGGCGCCTTCACCTTCCCGAGATAGATTTACCTGAGGGCAAGAGCGCCGACCAGTTCCTGGCTGACCTCTGCCATCAAAGCCTGTCCCAGTATTACCCCAACCCCACCCCGGAGATAAAGCAGAGGCTTGACTATGAGCTTGAGGTGATAAAAAAGACCCAGTTTGCCAATTACTTCCTTGTTGTGTGGGACATCATCTCTTTTGCCAAGGAAAAAAACATTTTGTATGGGGTTAGGGGCAGTGCCGCCGCCAGCATTGTCCTCCGCTGCCTGGGCATCACCGAGGTTGACCCCATTGAGAATAAGCTGGTCTTTGAGCGTTTCCTTAACCTTGAGCGCAAGGAGATGCCGGATATAGACCTGGACTTTCAGGACGACCGCCGCGATAAGGTTATTGCCTATGTAACCCAGAAATACGGCAAGGACCACGTGGCTCAGATTATAACCTTTGGCACACTGGGGGCGAAGGCGGCAATAAGGGATACGGGGCGGGCGCTGGGCATGAGCTATAGCGATGTTGACCGCGTCGCCAGGCTGGTGCCCTTCCGGCCGGGCATGACCCTGGAGAGAGCCATGGCCGAGAGCAGCGAACTGCGTAATATCTACGAAGAGGATAAAATCATAAGTAATCTGGTTGATTCCGCTCGCAGGCTGGAGGGTGTTTCCCGCCATGCCAGTACCCACGCCGCCGGTGTTGTTATCTCCAAGGAGCCGCTCACCAGATATGTCCCCCTGCAGCGGGCGGCTAAGGGCAGTGACGAAGATATAGTTATGACCCAGTTCCCCATGGAGGATATTGCCCAGATCGGGCTGCTCAAGATGGACTTCCTCGGCCTGGCCAACCTGACCATTCTGGGCAAGGCAAAGGAGATTATCCACCAGAGCCGGGGGCAGGAGATTGACCTGCACCGCATCCCCATGGACGATGATAAGACATTTGCCCTTTTATCTTCAGGGGAGACCACCGGCGTCTTTCAACTGGAGGGGGCGGGCATGCGCCGCCATATCAAGGAGCTTAAGCCAAGCAGCTTCAGCGATATCGCCGCTATGATTGCCCTCTACCGCCCCGGTCCCATGGAGCATATCCCCACCTTTATTAAAGCCAAGCACGGCCTTGAGCCCATCCGCTACCCCCACCCGGCGCTGACAAAAATCCTTGAGGAGAGCTACGGGGTGGTTGTCTATCAGGACCAGGTGCTGTTTATCGTCCAGGCTTTTGCCGGCTACAGCCTGGGGCAGGCTGATATCTTCCGCAAGGCGATGGGTAAAAAAATTCCCTCGGTGATGAAGAAGGAGAAGCAGAACTTTATCGCCGGCGCCAAAAAGATGGGCTATTCCACCGATGTCGCCAGCGAGGTCTTTGCCCTCATTGAGCCCTTCGCCGGCTATGCCTTCAATAAGGCTCACAGCTTCAGCTACGCCCTTATTGCCTACCAGACCGCCTATCTCAAGGCGAACTACCCGGCAGAGTATATCACTGCCTTTCTGGTTACCCATGCCGACCAGCTGGAAAAAGTTGCCACCGCCGTTGCCGAGTGCCGGCGCCTCGGCATTAACGTCCTGCCCCCTGATATAAACCGCAGCCACACCAGCTTTTCCATAGAGAGTGACGGCGATGGCAGTCCCGCCATCCGCTTCGGGCTGGCGGCAATCAAGAACGTTGGGGCGGGGGCGATAGAGCCCCTTGTTGCTGAGCGGGAGAAGGGCGGCGAGTTCAAGTCAATTGAAGACCTCTGCCGGCGGGCTGACATGCATAATATAAACCGGCGGGTGCTGGAAAGCCTGATTAAGGCTGGAGCCCTGGACTGCCTTGGTGACCGCGGCACTCTCTTGGGCAACGTTGCCCGCATCATGGCTTTAGCCCAGCGGGAGCAGCGCCTGCGGGAGACGGGGCAATCGACCATGTTTGACCTCTGGGGCAAGACCATGCCCACCCCTATGCCCAGCCTTGACCTGCAACCTGCTGAAATCTCGATGAAAGATAAGCTGGCCGGGGAGAGGGAGCTCATCGGGGTGTACCTCTCGGAGCACCCCTTCACCGCCTTTGCCGCCAAGGTGGCTTCAGAGAATACCATCCTTTGCGGGCATATTGATGCCGAGCTGGCGGGGGAAGTCGTTGTCGTCGCCGGCATGGTAGCCTCGGTTCGTCAATCGTTCACCAAGGACCGCCGCCCCTTTGCCAGCGTCATGCTGGAAGACCTTGACGGCAGGGTGGAGGTGATGGTCTGGCCCAATGTCTATGCCACTACCAGAGAGCTGTGGCAGGAAGGCAATATACTGCTGGTTGAGGGCAAGGTAAGGCTGAGGGATGACCGCGTTCAGTTAAGCTGCGAGACGGCGCGCCGCTACCAGCCGGAGGCGGTCCCGAGGGAGGAACCCGCACCGCCCCAGGCTCGCCGCCTGGTGATAAGCATCAGCCAGACCCAGGATAAGGAAACCGATGCTGCCTATCTGCATAAACTGGTTGAGGCACTGAGGGGTTTCCCGGGGGAGGATGAGGTGAACCTTTGTGTGACCAATGAAGAGAGGGTGTTTAACCTCAAGCTGTCCAATATCTGTATTAACTACTGCCCCGAGCTCCACCAGCGTCTGGTAGAGCTGGTGGGGGAGGGGGGGCTGAGGGTGGAGTCCGATGGTTAAAGCGAAGAAGGAGGCATCATCCGGTCACAGAAAAAGGCTGAGGGAAAAGTTCCTCAGGTCGGGGCTTAGCGGCTTTCATGACTACGAGATTATTGAGTTGCTGCTGACGCTGGGCTCCCCCCGCCGGGACTGCAAACAGCAGGCGAAAGAGGTCCTTAAGAAATTCAAGACCCTGAGGGGGGCACTCTCCGCCTCCCCCGCAGAACTTCAGGAGATAGAGGGCGTTGGTTCTCACAGTACCTTCGGCATCAAGCTGGTGCAGGAGGTAGCCGCTGAGTTTCTAAGGCAGAAGATTATTGATAAGCCGGTATATAAGACGGGCAAGGAGATTTTTGACTATCTCTATCACTCAATGCGAGACCTCAAGGTGGAGTTATTTAAGGTCATCTACCTGAATGGCCAGAACCAGATTATTGAAATCGTTGACCTTTTTGAGGGCACGGTCAACGCCAGCTCTATCTATCCCCGGGAAATCATGAAAGACGCCATCAAGCATGATGCCGTCTCTGTTATCTTTGTCCACAACCACCCCTCAGGCGACACCGAGCCCAGTCAATATGATAAAGAGGTAACCAGGGATTTGGTCTTCGCCGGTAATATTATGCGCATTAGGGTGCTGGACCACATTATCATCGGCGATGATAGATACTATAGCTTCGCCAGCCAGGGGCTGATAGAAGAATATGAAACCGACTTCTTAAACCTGAGAACCACAGGAACTGCTGAGGCTAAACGAAGGCGCTATAAGGCCAGACGGCAGGACACCGATTTCTTAAAACCGTAATAACTACAAGCCGCGCTATTTCCCCTCTCAAAGACTGCTTATGAGTAGTACTAAAGTGCTACTTGACATTTAGATTGGATTGTAATAGACTTTTGTGGACAATAAACCTTAATTACTCCAAATATTGCTCAAGAATACCCAATGAGGTAATATGGTATACAGCTTAAGAAATAAGAGCCCTAGGAGTGAGAGTAAGGAAAGCAATATGACCAAGCTTATGACTGTTAGCGAGGTAGCTGACTACTTGCGGGTAACCAAGAAGACCGTATATCGCCTGCTACTGCGGGGCAAAATCCCGGCGACCAAGGTTGGCAACCAGTGGAGATTTGCTCAGAACTCAATTGATGGGTGGTTGCAGCGAAACTCGGTTGCGGCCAAGGTAAATATCCTGGTTGTTGATGACGAGGAGGTGGTTCGGTTGCTGTTTAAGACAACCTTAGAGGAGGCAGGCCACCAGGTGACAGGTGCTGAGACTGCTTCTGAGGGATTGGAACTGGTAAAACAGCGGGACTTTGACCTGGTTTTTCTCGACCTTAAAATGCCGGGTATGGATGGGGCTGAGCTTTTTCGCCAGATAAAGGACATCAAGCCCAAGCTGCCAGTAACTATTATAACCGGCTATCCCGATAGTGAGATTATGTCACGGGCTTTAGCTTATGGTCCCTTTGGCATTATGAATAAGCCTTTCGGCGAGTCGGACATTGTTAATGCTGTCAACAGCTTTCTTGGCATTATTTCCGCCTAAACATGCCGTCGGGGGGAAGGGGGGTAAGCATGAGAACAGAGATGGAAATGGCTGAGCTGGAAGACAGGTTGACGGCTGACCTGCTTGATGTCATCCGCTTCACTGAGGGGGTATCGGCAAAGCTCCACCGTGTACTGAATGAAGCCGAAATTTACCAGGTGGTGAAGGAGGAGTTTGCCAAATCAGACCAGTACACGGCAAGCATTCTGCTACTAACCGATGATGGGGCGAGCCTCAAGCTGGCTGAAACCTCAATAGCCCCCTCCAAGTTGGAGGTGTTGGAGAAGGCGTCAGGGCTGCGGGCAGAAGGGTATAAGATTAAGCTAAAGCGGTCAAGCATCTACAGTCAGGTGGTGAAAGAGGGGAAGACCGTTCAAGCCAACGTTGGCGATATAATCCGTGAATTTCTTCCCCGGCCCCTGGCTTATCTGATATCAAAGACTATGGGCTACGATGAGAAATCCAGTATCCTGACGCCATTGCGTAAGCACGGAAAGGTCATAGGCGTCTTGGCTATGTCGTGTACTGACTTATGTGAATACCTCCTCCCCTCAGTAGAAAACCTGGCGCTGCACATCTCAACCGCCTTGGAGCTTGCCCGGGAGCACGCCCAGCGCAAGCGGGCGGTGCAAGCACTGAAAGGATATCATGACCACCTTGGGGAGTTGGTAGAGGAGCGCACTGCCGAACTGAAAAAGGTTAATAAAAAACTCCGCCAGGAAGTCGGTGAGCGTAAGCAGACGGAGGAGGCGCTAAGAAAGATAGAACGGGAGAAATCGGCTATTCTCAACAGCATGTCAGAGATTGTGGTGTACCAGGACACTGAACACAGGATTTTATGGACAAATAAAGCGGCCGCAGAATCAGTTGGCCTGTCTACTGAGCAGTTGGTGGGACGGCATTGCTATGAGATGTGGCCTCAGAGTAATAAACCATGTGTAGGCTGCCCGGTAGCCAAAGCCCGTGAAACCGGTAGACCGCAGGAAGCGGAAATGACCACTCCCGATGGGAGGGTGTGGTTTGTACGAGGCTATCCTATTCTAGATGCAGATAAGAACCTCGTGGGCATGGTCGAGGTGGTGTTGGAAATCACCGAGCGCAAGCAGGCGGAGGAGGCGCTGAGGGAGAGCGAGGAATTTAGTTCTAGCCTGCTGACTAATGCTCCTAATCCCGTGCTAGTTATTGACCAAGACTCTTCGGTAAGATATGTAAATCCAGCCTTTGAGAAGCTATCCGGTTTTTCTTCTACAGAGGTTATTGGTGGGAAAGCTCCATACCTCTGGTGGACGGAAGAAACACTGGCGAAAACCAGTGGGGACTTGAAAAAAGCTATGCGCAAGGGAGCGGTGAGGCTTGAGGAGCTTTTTAAGAAGAAGAACGGGGAGCGGTTCTGGGTTGAGATAACCTCTGCCCCACTGAGAAAGGACGGAGAGTACAAATATTACCTGGCAAACTGGGTTGTCATCACCGAGCGCAAGGAGGCGGAGGAGGCGCTGAGGGAGAGCCAGGAAAAGCTCCAGAAAATGTTTGAGTCTGTTACTGACGGCATATCAGTTATTGATTTGAACGGTGCCATTATCGAGGCAAACCAAAGAACGGTGGAGATGCACGGATTCAAGTCCAGGGACGAGCTCTTGGGGAGAAACGCCCTGGAGCTGGTCGCCCCCCGCGACCATGATAGAATAGCCGCCAACATGCGGAAGGCTATAAAACAGGGGACGGTTAGAGGTGTGGAATACACCCTGCTTAGGATGGATGGCTCCGAGTTTCCCGGTGAGTTAAGTACCAGCATACTGAAGGATGCTGCGGGCAACTGGGTTGGTCACATCACCATTGCCAGGGACATCACCGAGCGCAAGCAGGCGGAGGAGGCGCTTCAAGGCGAGAAGAATAAGCTGCAATCGGTAGTAGATGCCATGGAATACACTCTCACCATACAGGATAGGGACTATAACATTATTTATCAGAACGAGCCGTCGAGGATAGCTTCTGGTGGTGACCACCTGGGGGAGAAATGCTACCGGGTCTATGAAGGTAGAGAAAAGGTGTGCGATGGCTGCCCGGTAGAAAAGGCGTTTAAGGATGGCAAGTCACACACCGCAGAGAGGAAGACGGTAGCGCCTTCGGGGGAGGTTATCTTCTGGGAGAATACGGCTAATCCCATTAGAGATGCCGGGGGGAGGATTGTTTCCTGCCTTGAGATCGCCAGGAATATTACCGAGCGTAAGCGAGCAGAGGAGGCGCTGGCTGATGAAGTGACCCGGCGGCGTCTCCTGGTTGACCAGTCCCTAGATGGGATAGTTGTCCTCGACGAGAACGCCAAGGTGTATGAGGCAAACCAGCGCTTTGCCGAGATGCTTGGCTATACCCCCGAGGAAGTCCGTGAACTCCACACCTGGGACTGGGATAAAAACTTTCCACCCGAGCAACTGCTCGAGATGGGGCGGAATGTTGACGAGAAGGGTTTACACTTAGAGACACAGCACCATCGCAAGGATGGTACGACCATTGACGTTGATATCAGTATCAACGGGGCCATGTGTGGGGGGCAGAAACTAATCTTCTGCGTGTGCCGGGACATCACCGAGCGCAAGCGGATGGAGGAGGCGCTTCAAGCCGAGAAGAATAAGCTGGAATCAATAGTAGGTGCCATGGAAGATGGTCTCACCATACAAGATGCAGACTATAACATCATTTATCAGAATGAGCCCTTACTTAAACTTTGGGGTGACCGCACGGGGGAGAAATGCTACCGAGTCTATGAAGGTAAAGAAGAGTTGTGTGACGGGTGCCCTGTAAAAAAGGCATTCAGGGATGGTAAGTCACACACTGTGGAGAGGGAGGTGGTAATGCCTTCTGGGGAGGTTGCCTTCTGGGAGAATACGGCTAATCCTGTTAGAGATGCCGGGGGGAAGATTGTTTCCTGCCTTGAGATTACCAGGAATATCACCGAGCGCAAGCAGGCGGAGGAGGCGCTGAGGGAGTCAGAGGAGAAGTTCTCCAAGGCCTTCCGCTCCATTGCTGATGCAATTTGCATCACTTCCCTTAAAGATACCAAATTTATTGAAATTAACGAAGCTTTCGCCCGTTTTATCGGCTATACCCGCGAAGAAGCGATTGGCCGCTCCGCAGTTGAACTTGGCCTCTGGGTAAATGAAGAGGAGCTGAAACGATGGAACAAAAAACTGCAGGAACAAGGCAGGGCTTATAATGAAGAATTTCACTCCCGTATGAAGTCAGGGGAGATACGGATAGGGCTGGCCTCGGCCGAGATAATAAATATCGGAGGTGAACCATGCAGAATTACTGTGATTGCCGACATCACTGAACACAAGCAGGCTGAAGAGAAGGAGAAGCAACTGCAGCAGGAGCTTTATCTTGCCCAAAGGCTGGCCTCTGTCGGTGAGCTGGCAGCCGGTGTTGCCCACGAGATAAATAATCCCCTTACGGGCGTATTGGGTTTTTCTCAGCGACTGATGAGAAAAAGCACTGACGAGGCACTCAGCCGTGATTTGGAGGTAATCCATGGCGAAGCCCGGCGGGCAGCCGACGTGGTGCAAAATCTCCTTACCTTTGCCCGCCGCCGCCAGCCGAAGAAGGAATATGCCAACATCAATGATATCGTGCAAAAAACTCTGGAGTTGAGGGATTACGCACTACACACAAGCAACATTGAGGTTGTAACTGCCTTTGCCCCTGACCTCCCCCAGATAATGGTCGATTTTCCCCAGATGCAGGAGGTCTTCTTGAACATCATTCTGAACGCTGAGCAGGCGATGAATGAGGCGCACGGAAAAGGGAAGCTCATTATCAAGACCCGGGAGATGAAAGACTATGTGAGGGTTTCCTTTGCTGATAATGGCCCCGGTATTGCCCCGGAAAATCTGGATAAGGTCTTTGACCCGTTTTTCAGCACGAGAACGGAAAGAGGCGGCACTGGCTTGGGACTCAGTGCCTGTCACGGTATCGTCACCGAGCATGGTGGCAGGATATACGTCAGGAGTAAACTAGGAAAGGGGGCTACCTTCTTTGTTGAATTGCCGCTGTCCCCCATTGAGGATAATTCGGTGAGCTGATTTTGAGGGGTGGGAAATGGCTTCGACGGTATTAAGTGAACAGAGGCACCTGACCTGGCTGCAGGAGAGGTTTATCAACTCGGGTTTTGAGGGCTTGAGCGAGGGGGAGTCTGTTGAATTGCTCTTAAGCCTGGTCCTGCCCCAAAGTGAGTGCAAAAAGCAGACCAGGGAGTGCATTGAGCGCTTCACCAATCTGAGGGGGTTGCTCGCTGCCTCATCTGAGGAACTACAGCAAACAGGGCTTACCTTTCAAAGTATCTGCGGTATCAGACTCTTGCACGAATTGCCCACCGAGATTCTGAAGCAGAAGATTGTTGAGCGTCCGGTCAATACCTCGTCTAAAGAGATTTTTGACTATCTCTACTACTCCATGCGGGATCTCAAAAAGGAGATATTCAAGGTCATCTATCTAAATTGCCGAAACCAGATTATTGACACCGCCGACCTTTTTGAGGGAACACTGGAGAGTATTCCCATCCGTCCCCGCGAGATTGTAGAAGGTGCCATTAGCCATGATGCCGCCCGCCTGATTTTCGTCCATAACCACCCCTCAGGCGACCCCACCCCGAGCAAGAGTGATGAGCAGCTAACTAGAGACCTGGTCTTTGTGGGCAATATTCTGCAGATTCAGGTATTAGACCATATAATTATAGGTGCTAACCGATACTTTAGCTTCGCTGATGAAAAACTGATTGAGAAGTACGAAGACGATTTCATGAACCTGAGAATAAAAGCGCTGTACGAAAAGACCAAGCATTATCCGCGAGAGACTAAAGCTTCTAACTCGCCAAAAAAGTAATTCACCCCTTGGGCTAACCTTTTCCCTTGATTTCCGTTATAATGTGATAGAAGATTATAGCGGGAGGA
The DNA here is from genome assembly GCA_964620725.1 of uncultured Dehalococcoidales bacterium. GTDB lineage: Bacteria > Chloroflexota > Dehalococcoidia > Dehalococcoidales > BS750m-G39 > CAVTZP01. The sequence goes on along the minus strand of CAZUHO010000009.1, from coordinate 4,482 downwards.
TTTAGTGAAAAGGTTTTTGCTTTTGCTGGCGGTGCTAGCTGCCTGTCTTGTAGCTGGCTGCGTCAATGTTGAGACCTACACCGATGAAGGGCAGGCAATAGACACCGAGGTTAATCAGCAATTTGTTATTGCCCTTGGTTCTAACCCTACCACCGGCTATGGCTGGGAGGCAAGCTACGATGAGACCATGCTGGAGCTTGTGGGTGGTGAGAGTACATATGAGGAGGCGGGGCAGGGTCTGATTGGCGCTGGCGGTGTTGAGTATTTCCGCTTTAAGGCGCTGAAGACGTGTAGGACCCAGATAACGCTGGTCTACAAGCATACCTGGGAAGAGTCAACCCCGCAGGATTTAACCAAGGTATTTGTCGTTCATATCAGATAATTTTTGAGGCTTCTAGCCTGAGAAGCTCTTTTTTTATCTCCACCCCACCGCTGTAACCACCTAGTCTGCCATCCTTTTCTACCACCCGATGACAGGGAATGATAATAGGTAGAGGATTTTGCCCCAGAGCCCTCCCCACCGCCCGCACTGCCCCGTCTTTGCCCAGTTGTTCAGCGACCCAGCTATAGCTCCTGGTCTCGGCGTAGGGGATAAGCCTGGTTATATCCCATACCTGGCGCTGAAAGACAGTAGCCGGTGATGGGTCAAGCTCATCGGGGAAGCTTACTCTCTGCCCCTTGAAGTAAGAGCTGAGGCGCTCCACTAAGTCCTCAAATAGGTGAGGCGCTCGGGTGGCATAGTTTACCCTATCACCCAGTTGCTGCTTGGCTTCTTGGGCTGAGGGAAGGGGTAGGGTGGTGCGCACTAGCCCCCGGCTTGAGCCCAATATTCCCACCCAGCCCATGCCAATATTGGAAATAGTGTATTTTAGATCTCTGACCATGGTAGGTGGTATTGGCTCTAGTCAACGACGACGGGAGGTTCGTGACCGAACTGGTTGCCTGCGCCTTGGTTGCCTTCGCCGCTGCATGTAAGCCGCCAGGAATATTAGGGCGGCACCCAGGACAATGCAGACCAATATCTTGGCTATTCTCGGTATATCCATGGTGAGGAAGTAGGCAAGGGTGAATATGCCGGAAAGAGCGGAAAGCCAGTACAAAACCAGATGGGCTTTAATCGGCTTTCTCTTGACTGCCCGGGCGATTAGCCAGCCGATGAGAGCCAACGATAGAAGTACAGCTAGAGCGATTAGCATCTGTTCACCAGCCTATTTCCTCAAAGTATTTTCCCAGGAAGCTCAGCATGGCTACTATCAGCAGAAGGCAGGCTAGCTTCCCTGGCTCGGAAAGATATGTCACATACTCTGCCGCTAGATAGGATATCCCCGAGATACAGAGCAGGATGCCGAAGCCATATAAAATATAAGTCCTCATCTTTTCAATCCCATTATCACTCTGGTGGGGGAGGTGGCACTGATTTAGGGTATACTGGCTCCTCCGGATAGTAGTAGCTCACCAATATGTTTCTCTCCACCTCTCCATAGCTAATTTTTACCGTATACTGGGTAGATGCACCGGCTACCAGCTGTTCTAGTTCCTCGGTTGATAGCGTCCACTCCGCCACTGCCTTATCAAAGGGCTCTATAGTTTTTTGTTCCGAAAACAGGTCAAGGAGCTTTTCGTTCTCCTGCCACAGTGATGCCTGAACCAGAGTAGAATAGGTAGAGAACTGGCGGTTATCAATCTCATAACTGAAGAATACCCTCTGCCCCCATTCTGCTGATACGTAATAAGTCATTTTGGCTGTTTCGGATGGTGGATACCGCAGCCAGTAATCGGGCTCTATTGTCTGTTCCCGTTCTCCGGTGGTCACATAGGTGGCATCATAGATACCCAAATAACCATCGGCAATGAATATAGCGATAAGAGCCAGAAAGCAGGCTAGAGCCAGATACAGAAATAGTTTCCCGCGCATTGGGCGTATTATATCATATCTCCCTAGCCAGCACCAGCCCCCAAACCGAGGTGGCTCCGCTTTCTTTTAGCGCCCGGGCGCAGCCGTCAAGGGTAGCCCCGGAGGTGGAGACGTCGTCTATAAGCAGGACCTGCTTGCCCTTTAGCCTCCGGTGGCGGCAGGAAAAGGCGTTGGCGACATTACGGCGCCGCTCATCAACGTTAGCCGTTCTCGCTTGGGGTGGGGAATGATACTCCCGGATAAGGCAGTCATCAACCAGGGGCAATTTATTTAGCTTGCCCAGCTCTCGGGCAAGCAAGTGGGACTGGTTGTAGCCACGCTCTCTTAAGCGTTTGGGGTGCAGTGGCACCGGCACCAAGACATCCCCGGGCAGGGGGTTGGCGATGAGGTAGTCGTTGAGCAGGCGGGCGAAGAGCCCGGCTATGGCTCTAAGGTTTCTATACTTTAGCTCATGGATTGCCTGGCGTATTACCCCGTCAAAGCGGAAGGGGGAGCGGATACCGTCTATCTCCGCCTCCCAACCAGCACAACTGGTACAGATTTTAGCGCTAGACTGGGGCAAGCCACATCTGGGGCAAAAAGGGGGCGTAATTCTGGGTAGGGACTGGAGGCAGGAGGGGCAGATGAAATCGCCTTCCCTGCCGCAGCCAACACACCAGCGCGGAAATAGAAGGTCGAGTGCTGTCCCCTTAAGTTTACTTAATTGAGGAAGCACGTTTAACCCCGTAATCTAAAGCTTCGGGAAAACTACTGGTTTTAGCGGGAACGTGAAGCCCCGCTGATAATGGGTTCGTTGATATAAATATCCCCATTCCTGATTTTCAGGTTGAAACCACAATCAGGATTGGTGCAAACCCATGCCTTGTAAAAAATGTCCGCCCCCTGACTACCAAAGTCAGAAAGGGGTACCAGGTCGCCAGAATTGCATTTCTGGCATTTGGGGAAATTGGTTTGTTCCATTAAAAGTCCACCTCCCAACCGAAATTATGTCGGTCGCAGTATACACTATCCAGCATTTTTTGACAAGGGCTTTCCCAGTTCCACGGAGCTGATCTGGCTGTAAATAGCACCCTCCCTGGTTAGCTGGCTCCTCATCAGGCGGATAGCTTCCACGGGCAAGGTATAAGCTTTCTCAAATTTGGTGCTGGCTATAAGCTCGCCGAGTTTCTGCCGCTCATCGGGTGAGGCTTGGTCGCGGACTCGCGCCAGGGTGAGGTGGGGGGTGAATGCCCTTGATTCGGGGGCAAAATTAAGTCCGGCAAGGGAGGACTCGATGCCCTTCTGGAGCTGGAGCAGCTTATCCACCTCCCCGCTTACCCCCACCCAGATGACCTGTACCCGCCTCAGATTGGGGAAAACGCCCAGGTCTTTAATCTCAAGGTTAAAGGGGGATACCCCCTGCGCCGCCTCGGCTATGGCTTCGGTTATCTGGCTCGTCCTGTCGGCATCAACATTGCCCAGGAATTTTAGGGTCAGGTGGGTGCTATAGGGGTTGACCCACTTTACCGGGAACTGATTGCCTGATTTTAGTTGAGCCTGAAGCTGGGAAAGCCCGGCCTTTACCTCCTCGGGTAGCTCAACGGCAATAAAACAGCGCACTTGCTCCATGGCTATTTACCCTTGATACCGAGAAGCCTCCGGGCATTCCCTGAAAGAATGAGGTTTTCTGTTTCCTCAGCCAGCTTGAGGGCTTTAATCTCTTCAATTAACCGCTTCTGTTCCAGCAGGGGATAGTCGCTGCCGAAGAGGACCTTATCGGCGCCGACAAGCTGGATAACCTGGTTATATATCTCGGAGGTGTAGAGGAGGGGGGAAGCGGCGGTGTCAAAGAAGACGTTAGCCATTGCCTTCTTGACCTCAGGCATCAGGCTGTAGAAGGGTAGCCCACCCCCCCAGTGGGCGCAGACGATGGTTAAATCGGGGAAGCTGGTAATAAAGGGGTAGAGCATGTCCGGGGTGACAATCCCCTTCCCCGGATAGTCGTGGCCTACGGGTTCGGAGGCGTGGGTGAGCAGGATTAGCTTGTGTTTTCTCAGCGCCTCAACAAAGGGCGTCATCATGAGCTCATCGGTGAGGTCAAGGAGCTGGATATCCGGTCTCATCTCACCAATCCCCTTTAGCCCCGCCTTGGCACAGCGCTCAATTTCAGCCACCGCGCCCTCAGGCGACTGCGGCTGGACGGCACCGAAGCCGATAAGCCTTTCCGGGTAGCGGGATACCGACTCCATGATGTAGTCGTTGGTCTCAAGGCAAAGCTCATGGGTAGTCCAGCCGATATTGGTAATGACCGAGACGTCAACCCCGGCTTTATCCATGCTGGCGATAAGCTCATCGGCGGTGGCTATTTTGGCTTTAGGGTCTGAGTAGAGGATGGCGAAACAGGGGTCACGCTCAATATACTTTTTGCGGTTTTTCTTTATCTGGGGCGGAAATACGTGGGTGTGAAAGTCAATAATCATCGCCCGATTTTAGCAGAGTCAGAGCGTGACTTCAACACGTTATATTCACCAGGATTGAGGCATAGAGGAAAGCATTGCTATAAATATAATAAGCCATATTAAACTAAT
>CAZUHO010000008.1:0-18635 GCA_964620725.1 uncultured Dehalococcoidales bacterium | reverse complement strand
GCTTCCCTTTGTTTTTTTGGTAGCGGGGGCTGGATTCGAACCAGCGACCTTTGGGCCGCGGGCATCAGGGCTCATTTAGTACCATACAAGCCTTCCATTATCGTTTTCGTGATATGCCAGCATTGATTGGCCAGGAATCTCAGAATATCGTCTTCAATCAGGACCCAAAATCCCTTCATATCAAGTGGCATGTCGGATTTTTGGCTAATGACTTCCCCAAGGATGTAGGTTATGCCCTCTGCTTCGCTTCTCAGCTCGGTGGATTCTGTTTCATGTCTGAGGTCAGGGTCTATCCTCTCAACTAATTCTAATAATTTCGTCACGTCTTCTATGAGGAGGCTGTCTCTCAGCAGCCTCTCCGGGTCTGATTCTATGGGGATGTCTACAAATAAGGGGTGAGTAGCTACATCATTTCGGATGTCATTTAATAGGAAGGCTTGCTTCATGAAAGGGAGCAGAGATTCAACGTTTCTACCTCTGCATTCTCGGATAACTCCTCCAAACGTCAGCCCCTTGATTTTTTCATAGCTGCTTTTAGGAAGTTTCATATACTCATACCTGAAAATCTGGTCTACCACGCAGGCGCAGCAGAATATGGCGCTCCTGTAGTTGCCGCTTATATAGCCGGCAGAAGCCTCACCCGTGTAGTCCCACTCCCTCTGTGGTGAGGGCAGCCGACCACCTGTTTGGATTGGCGTGAGTTTCTGGCACCTTGCCGTGCGCCTTTCTAAAGTGTCTCTATCATTCTTTTCTAGCATCTTCTTGCACTCTTCCAAGCTTCTTGTATCCATGTGCTCCTCCAAATCTAGCGTATTCTGGTTACCCGTGATTACTCTATGACATACCTGGCTGACTTGGCAACTACCCCCTGTCTATGGTGTTAGCTCTTGGTGGCAGACACCTGTGGGTTCTTGATACAACTATATTAGCGGATTAGAGCGTATATTAGAGAGTCATTCTGATTTTGCTAGTGGCGCGCATCCAAGAATGCAGCTGCAGGAAGTATTACAGAGATATCCCACGAGCACCACGCCGCGAAACGGGGCTTGCCGGATTCCCCACGAGTGCCAAACCCCACGATTTCCGCCCTTGCGATTTTCCCTATTCGCCCTTGAGCCACGTCGCGAAACGGGGCTTGCCAGTTAGTCTTATTAGCACTTCTCCCAAATGGAAGAGATTTGCCAACAATGGAGGCTAAATTTGAGCGATCTGCCTTTTGATGAGCAAAATGCCCTCTGGGAAAAGGCGACGAGGGAGGTAGATATAAAGTGAAGGTTTAACCTAGGTCTTCATTGTCTGGCGACGACGCAAGCCCAAACCGCTTTCTAGCCCAAAGAATCGTCTTACCAACTCGTATCATCTCAGGTCGGTATTCTGAATACTCCCGTTGCACAAAGCGGTATCCTGCCGGTGAATCCAGAGAGTCTCTATCAGGTTGTGGCCTGTCACCCCTCCCAATTGATGCTTGATAACATTGGAATGCAACTTGAGCATCGTAAAGGTTTGTCATTCGCTTCATCCAACTCTCTCCACGCCGCCCCCAATCCCTTCGCTCTGTAACGAGATCAACAAAGTCGCGATTAATAAAGATCCAGAGCTTGTCCTTGCCTTGGGCATCAGGTGCTATAGCATAACCCGCTACGTCCTCCTTATCCCATTCTTGCCCGAACTGATCTTGCATGTCCTGCCACGACTTACCTCCATTTTTGCTAGGCTGCTCCATTACATATACTACCTCATAGTTAGGCAATTGAAGATAACCCTTGATTATAATTGTCCCTCCTCGCGGTGGCTGTGGAAGAATTTTGAGTGGTGCTCTAGCAGAAAGGCAAGAACCATCGGCAAGCTTCAAACGAACTTCCAAGTATCCTGGTTCAAGAGGAGCTATCCCTGGGGGTGTTGACACTACAAGTCCAATCTGGCCCCGTAGGGGTAAGTTTAATCCCTTATATATGAGTGGGTGGGGAAGTGAGACAACTTCGAAGGAAGCTGCATCTGCTGAGCGCGTCAAGAGGTCATCGACACAGTCAGTGTCAATCCATAGGACTCTTCGTTTGCCTTCTTGCAGTCTGATTTCACCGCCCTGGGTTCTGATGCGGAACCGACTAGGAGGGTCTGAACCCAAGTATAACGGGGGCAGCGAAGGTATGATTATCTTAATTCGTAAAGGCTTAGGAGTCTTACATATCCATGCCCCCGGGCGTCTTAGAGTAGCGTTCAGTTCACATGTCGAGTTCACTGCTACATTTGGGTAGGCTGAGACACGTATAACCCATCTACCTACATAGTGGCTAGTCAAGCTAGCTGTTAAGATGTTGGGGTTAGACAATGACAGTTCAAACTTTGCTTTTGGTAGTACATCATCTCGAGCATTCGTTAGAACCGTGACATTTATGCTCTCCCCTGGTGCGAGTTGCACGACTTTACTTGGATTTGCAAAGGTAAGATAGGTTGGAACCTGTTTTGCTTTAAAGTAGGGAAGTTTATGCCGCGCAACAGTTTCCCTTAGATCTGCCATTTCCTTTTTTAGGAATTCCTGTATCATCGGGTCTAGTAATGTTCGTACTTCAATATCCTGCTGGGCTTTGCTTCTTTGTAGGAATGCCTCAAACCGATGATGTTCAATTGTCCTAAGTTCTCGAAGATGAACTTCTATCGCTTCGGCAATCCATTGCTCTAGCTGCTTTTCACTCTGCTCTTTCGGTTCTCCGCGATTAGAACCAAAGAACCCTCGAAAAGCATCGCCTATTTCATCAGTTTCAACATGGACTATCGTTGACTCACCGACTCGCCGGAGATTCCTTTCGCGGAAAACCTTATCAGTCAATGATGTGTGTACTTGGCCACCAAAGGTAACAGCACATGATCTTTGTAACAGCCTACCACCATCTTTAAGGTATTCGGCTTTACCCTTATGGTCATTTTTCCGAATATTTGCTAGGGGATCAATGTCTAGGTCTTCGATTACCCAGTAGTTTATACGGACCATTCTACCTCCGCCTAATTGAACTGCATAACCTTTATTCCAAAACTCTACTCTCCTATCCTTTTCTGGGTTAGAACAGAGCCCATCCAAACGTCCCCTTACGCCTGCTAGAGCTCGGTCATATCCGCCTTTATAACCTTTCAGACCTTTGTGTGAAGCGCCTCCTATAAATTCTGGCCGCTCCTCCACCAGGAGGTAAGGCATGACAGGGTCAAAAAGACGAAAATCCAGTGTTTGGAATGGGGCAAGACCAGTAGGCTGAGTTCCAAAGGGGCCAGTATCTCGCATATTAATATGGCAGACAAAGACACCGTGTGGGAAATCATGGATAACCAAAAGCTTTGGATCAAACCTCGGCGCTCTCCCGGAGGCATCTACGAGATATTGATAATCATTTATTCTGGCGCCTGGCTTTCCTGATTTCTTGACTATGGTCCAACCCACTAAGTCTTGTTTACCATTTAAAAGGTGTGGTTCCTTCCGGCAGATTACCACAGTATATTCACACCATTCAAAGCTAGATGACCCACCATGCCCATATGCGCCTATAAGGTATGGTTTCTTACCTTTGCTACTATTTGCCAGAGAAAGAATCGTATTAGGCATTTCATCGGGATGGATACCCATCCCTTTGTCCTGAACTATTACTGTAGGTGCTCCGTGTTTTCCTCTCATAATTAGTTTAATGTTCTGAGCCAACTGTCGTCGGTCAGCGGTAGAGAGATTCCGGGCTCGACCTTGGGGAACACCAAAATATTTCTCAGCAGCCTCGAATACTGAAGACGGCATTCTTTGGTGGCCTTTACCTTTTAGGTGTTCAAGTTCGAGCTTAAGTTGGATTAAGCTCTCCATACTATTGACTAATCTTTCAACCAATGGATTGATTGGATCAGGCGATACCTCTACATTGGCCGCAGGGCTTTCCCTATCTCCGAGATTATGCCAAGTAGCACTGGGGCAGGCGTCTTGGATGAACTTGTCTACCTCGCTCTTCGTCTGAAGTGTAAACAGCATATCAACTTGCGCACTATTAAGTTGAATCGTCATTGTCCCTCATATGCCAAGCCACAATCTAGAGCTGGAATTCAGACCTGCTAGAGTTTTGAAATTTGGCTTTTGCTGCTCTTAGCTCGGTGTCTATTGTTCTGAAGATTTTTTTAACATCTTCATCAGAATATTCGTAGAGATGTGGGTTGGCACAATGCCCTAAGACCCGCAATCGAGCTAACACGTTGTTGGTCCTTCGTGTTGCCAGCCGGCAAAAAGCATCTCTCTTGGATTCCGACCTGCTCATTTTACCTCCCCCGATTATCATATTTACTATATTGTATATAACAGGTTATAGGTTAGCAAACTATAGATTATCACAAATTCATCTATTTGTCAAGTATTTTTATCAATTTGATTGCTAATTAAAAAGACATATAGAAAATATTTTGTAACCAGTTAATTTTAGCTAGGCACTTTTATAGTCTATCGCAAGGAAAAGGAATAAGGCTCAGCTCTGGCTAAGAAGATAACCGCAACCAAGGTACAACTTAAAGTTAGTCTTATAGAGGAAGGATACTTTAGAATGCTATTACATATAGCTAATACAAATCAACGTTTATCTAGTACTGTTTCGAACCTAAACCTTGAACCTTTTAAATAGTTCTCATTGGTCTCAAAGCATATCCAATTCCGCTTTGTTTCCTCTGCTGCTTCCCCAGTGGCATTACTGCCACCAAAGGGATCCAATACAAGGTCCCCCTCCTCAGTTAGGAACTTAATGAAGAACTTAGGCAATTCGATAGGGTAGCGTGCCGGATGGGGCTGAACGCTATACTCTCGACAAGCCCGTAAATACCGGCTATTAGATTCTGTATTTGCATATGCTAAGAAATTAGGTGGAATAGCGCCGCCGAGGTCTTTTTGAAATTTTGAGGATATGTTATGACCAGAAGGTCTGGGCCCGGCATTATATCCTCGCTTTAGCAACTCTTGCATTGCTTTACTGTATTGATTTAAGATTTTACGATTGTCTGCTTTAGGGAATGGGCTCTTTGAAAGCCACCAAACTGGGTCAACGGCGTCTTTTACTCTAATCCTCCTGACTGTTACCCACTCGGCTGGAGACGGCAGCTTGGCTAAGTTGAACCAGTAGAAATCTTGAGCAAGATGAAATTTAAGATTACTATCATTATTACGACATAGCCTAAGAAGTAGCTCGAAGTGATAAAGAGACCGCGTCGGCTGTCCTTTCTCCCATGCCCCACCGATGTGTATAACTAAACTACCATCGTCCTTCAAGACTCGCCAAAATTCTTTCGCGAATGGAGTGAACCAGTCCACGTACTTGCTAGAGTCAACATTGCCATATGCCTTCTTGCGATTTAAAGCAAAGGGTGGCGAGGTCATCACAAGGCTGACTGATTTGTCAGGGAGAAGCTTTGAAAGTTCCAACGCATCACCAAGATAGGCTGCTCCATATTCAGTAACGTAGTATGGTTGGGGGAGATCCTTAAACTTACCTATTAGTTGCTCTTCTAATAAAAGGTGCATATGTTCCTCCAATAAGCTATTAGAAAACAACTTCATATCTGCCCAAGTGGAAAACCCAGTCGACGGAATATGCGGTGGGCATCTTGGCTAGTAAAATCAATGACTGCGAGCCCTAGAGCTTGGGCTAGCGCTTGCTTCACCGGATAACGAATACCAGATATCTCCACATAATGCTTACGCACAGGCCCTGGGGTTAGGTCTGTTACACTCTTTATAATATCTTCTTGGGTTAACTTATAAGTATGACCTCGAATAATGAAATCAGTTTGCACCATATAAACCCTCTAACCTTTTTATCAAGTTACTATTATAGTTATTATTGCTCTTTCTACTACTATTACTACTATTATACTATGCTAGTCATGGGGTGTCAAGACTGGGATGAATTTACCAATATTATTTTTGTCAAGCTAAAATCAACGCCGGTCTGAAAAGCATTATCACCATTAGCTAGAGGGCATAAAGAGAATAATTCTAGGGATAGCTACGTTGTGCCTACGTTTTAGTAGTTGTACACCAGGTATATACCTCATGAGCGCCACGTCAAGAAATGGGGCTTGCCTTAATAGGAGGCTTTTACTCCCCCCTCCTCTGTCTAGTCGGGGCCGGTGTCGCGGGAAAGTCGCCCGTCGGGTCAATAGCTTGACAGTTATTAGCCCCGTCCCCCTATATGCGCGCCTATTCGGTGTGGAATCACGGCGGGGCCCCCTGGAATCCCAAGCCCAGGGCCACTTTTCTGCGGGCTGTATCTGAATTGTTTCGGGAACGAATAGGGACTTGTGCGCCGGCGACCTCCGTTTCGCGCCTGGCGGCTCCGCCAAATTGGCAACCGCGCAGGCAAGGCATTTCGTAGTGTTTGGCACTCAGAGGCGGGAAGGCGAGCCCCGTTTCTCGTTCTGGAGCTCCTGGGGATGCTTTGTGCAGACGTGGCGCATTGCGCTGCCGCTTGGTGCCTGGCCTTGGGGTGGGAAAAGGCCAGAGACGGATAGGGGCGGCCCTGAAAATCGGGAACTCCAATTCAAAACGCGGGGAAAGCTAGTGGGGATGCTAGTGAAAAGCTAGTGCCCAGATATAGGAAATGTTACGGACGATGTTACGGAAATGTTACGGATTAGGCCGTCCAGATACAATGTTGCAAACGATGTTGCAGCAATGTTGCGACCCTGTGAGGCAGATACATATTAATATATTAATATGTAAATGTTTGATAATATAAATATATTAATATATGAATATATAACCCTTTCAAGGCGCCTTTTTTCTTCTTTTTCGGTCTAAGCACTATTCACTGAGCATGCCTCTTTTGGCGTGCCTCTGGCGGGCGGCAATGTTGGACGGGGCGTTGGACGGATGTTGGACGGAAAGCCCGTTGAATACGAATCCATGCCAGAGCCCTATTCAAAACCGAAGGGGGGCCGCAAGGTAAATATAACAGATAATATAAGTATAAAACCTGCCTCAAGTGATATGCCTCAGAGTGGGGAGGGGCGGGGGGAGGGGGCAAGCCGCGGGAGCCGTGCGGGGAATGCCCCCCCATGTGCATCTTAAAGTCAACCTGATACCTGTGGGTTTCACGCCTCAGGCAGCGCCCTGGCGCCGTTCAGCGGGGCGAACCTGGCGTGCTCCTCGTGGAGCTCCGCCGTCGCCACGTGCCTGTATATGTCCGCCGTGACGCCCACCCCGGCGTGGCCCAGTATCCTGGCCACCACCTCCAGCTTGGCGCCGCCCCTCAGCATCTCGGTGGCGTAGAAGTGCCTCAGCTGGTGCGGGGTGAACGGCCTCACCCCCGCCCTCAGGCACGCCCTCCTCAGGGTCTTCTCGAGGTTGTGGACGTCCATGTGCCCCGACCTGGTGTCGCCCGGGAAGAGGTAGGGTGAGCCGTTGGGGTGTTGCTTCATGTACCCGGCCAGCGCCGCGGCGGTCTGGGGCAGCAGGGGCACCACCCTCTGCTTGTCGCCCTTGCCGGTGACCCTGACCTCCAGGGCGCCCAGGTTGATGTTCTGCTTCAGGATGCCCGCCGCCTCGCTGATCCTCATGCCGGTGGTCGCCAGCAGCAGGGTCAGCGTCCTCAGCTTATCGGTATCCCCCCTCCTCAGGCACCTGCCGCCGAGCACCCTGGTGACGTCCACGGCGTCGGGGCACGGCCTCTCGCTGTAGCTGACCCTCACGTGCCTCACCCCGTTCAGCGGGTTGGTGGGCCACAGCCCCTCCCCGTGGAGGAAGCCGAAGAGGCTGGCCAGCGCCTTCCTCTCGTTGCTGACCGCGGCGGGCGAGACCTCCCCCAGCCTGTCGGCGAGGTACTGCTGCACCCCGAGCTTGGTGGGCGCCGGGTCCTTCCCCAGGTAGCGCCTCGCCAGGTACTCGTACATGTGCACCGTCCTCTCCGAGCGGCGCTCCGCCCTGAGCTTGGCGACCCACAGCGGGACGCCCTCGGCGGGGGCCTGAAGCCCCGGCGACGCCGCCAGCGGCACGTCGATGCCCTCCCTGTCCGCCAGCTGCCTGACCAGCGAGACGACCAGCTCCTGGCTCTGCGGGGAGAGCTGGTTGAGCGCCCTGACGGCGGGCTCTAGGCCGCCGTTGTCTGTCTGTCTGTTCATCGTTTCCACCTCCCACACGTATATTGTGGCGCGTGGCTGTGGGTTTGTACACCTCGAAGATAGTCGCCCAGGGGGGGCGTGGGGCGGTGGGGGTGGGCAGGGGCAGGATAGGCCTTCAAAATCCTACCCAGGGTAGTTTTTATGTGAGTTTGGAAGTCATTCTGCTCGCCTCCAGCCTGTATTATGCTATGGAGCTGCGGGTTCGTGAGCGGGGGATATTCAGAATCTTGTATTCTATTAACCATACGGCCACGTGTGAAGAAGTCCAAGTAATTGTTTTTACTATACGCTCTAAATTACAATAGAGACATGAGTGAAGATTCAACGAGTGTTTGGAAAACTGCAGTTAATATTCTAACTGGGTACCTAATTGAGCATAACGCAACCGTGGCAAGACAAATAGATATGGCTATGGATCAACTTATTACAGCTGGCTCGGCTGAAGAATTCCAACAGATTGGAATAATCATGCGTGATGCATGGATAGAATTTTCACAAAGTATATTTCGGAAGGAATTTTTACCGACTGGTATTAATGATATTAGTCCGGCAGATGTTAAAAGGTTGGTGGAATATTCTTTGAAGAAAGTTAGAGGCAATGCGGAATACTTAATAAAAATGTCTAAGACTGCTTTTGATCTTTGTAATAAGCTTGAACACGATTTAAATGCAACTCAAGAAGTGGCTCTTCAGTGTATTATTAGTTCTGTTATGTGTATGGGATTGATTCAGAAAACAATGATTAACAGCGAGTTGCTCATTTCAAGGCCATATTATAGATGTCCAAATTGTGGTAGCCTTAAACTAGAAATAAGAGAGCATTGGGAACCAGACATTGAGGGAGCTTTCAAGGTTGATAAACTAACCTGCATAGAATGCGGCTGGTTCTATATCGAGGAAATGGGGGGCATGAGCGGAGTTGGTGAATAGATACCCAGCATTCGAACCGACAAAGTGGTCTAAGAGAACTTCTTTCTAAATGCCAGACCTATGCCTATGATGATTGCGACTATTGATAAAAACGCTACTACTTCGTTCGTTAGAATAAAACATAAAAACCAACTTTCAATTCCTGGCGATTTGCACACTGTTTCCTGGGCAACACCTGAAACTACTTCTCCAGCTACCCAATGTAGTATAAGATATACTACGGCACCTATGATGAATTCTATCATCGCTGGTATTTTAAGGATAGTTTCGATGATTTTCTCTATCACAAATTCTGACACTCCCTTTACTTACGATATATTTGTATAGGTCAGCATTGATTAAAGTCTACAATACTGCAGTTTTTGGTTATTTGTTTGCCTGCTTATTTTTCCTAACCAGAGCTAGGCACAGCAAGACATGAATGATTCTGTCAGACATAGTTGGCCCAAATTCGCTAGCATCACAAAGACCGTGGCATACACGATTTCTTAAATTCCAACCTCGTGGGTCAACCAGAAGAGCATGGAAGTAAAATACTATATCTTCTCCGAAGACTTGAACCAACAATGGGTCGCTAAGTAGGTGATCTAGTGCTTTAAAATTAAAGCCTCCGCCACGTACTGGCTTTAAAACAGACCCGCCGGCTTTCTCTAATAATACCCGGAGTGCGCTTTCAATTTGAGGAATAAGGAGGTGGACCGCTATCATATGATTCCCATTGAGGTATTCTTTTACTCCCCACCTGATAATCGATTTTCTGTCTTCTTTGAAAATAGGAGAGCGGAAGAGGTAATCTATGCATAGATTCTCAAATGTAGGATATTTCTTCACCAGTGACTCGAGCACCTGTCTTAAAAATACAGATTCAATAGCCATATTCTGAGACATCTGCTTCACAGTATGCCCCTCCAGGTCTTCTTCCAGAGAGCCGACTTTGGCTAGCGGTCTCCCCGTATTGTCCTGTAGTTCCATGGGAACTAGGAAAGTGATTGGTGCTTCACTTGCCAACTCCTTTAATTGTTTCTCGACCTCAGATTTCTTCGGAATATAGTGCGCAGCGATTCTCGTCAATACCTCATCGAGTTCTCCTTCTGTAAGAGCGGCAATATATTTCTCCATCTTTTCTCTTGGAACTTTCATTGTGTGGGAAATAGGTTTTAGCTCTGACTTCGCCTTCTCTCCAACTTCGCGTAGTTTAATAGAAATCTTCTCTGCTTCATCCGAAAGTCCGAACTCTTTGAAAGTAGTATGTACTCGTTGAAGCCAAGCAGATGTCTGTAGGGCAGATGCCTTAGAGCTTGCTTGTATGAAAGCATCTCCTACCGCGACTATAACTCGCTTAGTATCCTCGCCGCGTCCAACCTTACGATAATACTTAGCCAGTCGCAGAGCAGCGGCCTCCACTGCCCATGGATCAACTTCTTCTTTGTTAGTGGGTTGAGATGCACGCAGGAGATGCTCTTCTAGGTCGTCTATCAGTTTTTGTTTTTGGTCGGCTGTTAATTTGACTTTATCATTTTCAAACAGGAGGTCATAGGCGAATCCCCAAAGCCCTAGTTTTGAGTCATCTGTTATGGTATCTTCATATGCTATTGTGGCATCGGTGACCTTTTTAATTCGGCTATTATCATTGAGTGCGCTGGCAAGAGACAAAGCCCTTTCCAATTTCCTTTTTACATTTACCTCAGGCGCATAGCAATTTCTCTGTGCGATTTCGATGATACTATCTATGACTATCTGTGCCATTGAATAATGCGGAGATTCATTAGTGATGACCCTTTGAAAATCCCAGACTAAATCAGCGTACCGGGCACGAAGAACAGGGTGCTTTGAGGCCATTGCCCGTTCGGACCAATATTGAATTATCTGTGGTGTGACTTTTTGTATACTAGGTGACTCAGTAAATGTCCCATCGTCATTTTTCAGTACCATCATTGGCCCATAGTAAGTACCCCAACCGCTAGGTTGGTCTTGATAGTCTTCCCAGAAATCAAAAGCCATGGCCTCTGCAATCCATTCCATAGGAGGTTCGGATGTATCTTTTGGATCTCTCAAGGAACGGATAGCTTTAGACACATCTGCTTCCGATATTGGTTTAATATCTTGGTCAAATTTATCAAGTAGTTCTTTAAGAGCGCCAAGTATCTCAATCATATTAGTCGCATTTAATGAATTAAATTAATAGACTTAATATACTTAGGAAATAAACTATTGTGAGATATACCAATTCTATCATTACTTTACATATAATTCAATAGACAGGTCTTTAGAGGCCAATCACTTATGCTCATAAAAGTAAAAAGCACAGCCTTTTCGCCGTGCTTTAATCTTCCTTGGTAGCGGGGGCTGGATTCGAACCAGCGACCTTTGGGTTATGAGCCCAACGAGCTTCCACTGCTCCACCCCGCGCCGACTTTTCAGTATAGCGGGGGGTGGATAATATGTCAAGGCAATTTGCCTAGCCCCGTTTAGCCTCCCTTTTCCTTTTTGGTTTCGGTTTCTCTTGTTTCTCAGATTTAGCTGGCTTCTTTGGCTTCTCCTTTTTCTTCTGGGGCCACCACCCTTGCAGTCGCTGGGCGATCTCCTGCTCATACCCTTGCTCGCTGGGGGTGTAATAGCGTTTGCCTTTAACCGAATCGGGCAGGTGCTGCTGCCGGACGATGTGCTTGGAGTAGTCGTGGGGGTACTTATAGCCCTTGCCGTAGCCGATTTTTTTCATTAAGGCGGTCACCGGATTGCGGAGGTGCAATGGCACTGGCTGGTCAGGCTTTTTTTCAACATCCTTCTGAACCTTGGAGTAAGCCTTATAAAGCGAGTTGCTTTTGGGCGCTGTTGCCAGGTAGACGGCTGCCTCGGCTAGAGCCAGATTGCCCTCGGGCATGCCGATGAAGTGGACGGCTTGCTGTGCCGCCATGGCTACTACCAGTGCCTGGGGGTCAGCCATGCCTACATCCTCCGAGGCGAAGCGGACCAGGCGGCGGGCAATGTAGAGGGGGTCTTCCCCCGCCTCCAGCATCCGCCCTAGCCAGTAGAGGGAGGCATCCGGGTCTGAGCCTCGCATTGACTTGTGCATGGCTGAGATAAGGTCGTAGTGCAGTTCTCCTTCCTTGTCATAGCGGGGTGCCTTGTGCTGGATGGCGTCCTCAATGGTTGATAGTGAGATGCGGCGCTTTCCCTCGGCGTCAGGCAGGGTGGTCTGGGCGGCTATCTCCAGGGTATTTAGGGCAACCCGGGCGTCCCTGTTTGACATCATGATAAGGTGAATCATGGCATCATCAGCAAGTTCAACATTTAGTTTACCCAGCCCCTTGAGTTCGTCCTTTGCCGCCCGCATGATTATAGCCTGTATCTCGTCCTCGGCGAGGGGGTTGAGGGTGAGAACGTGACACCGGGAGAGGAGGGGGGAGATCACCTCAAACGATGGGTTTTCCGTGGTGGCTCCGATAAGGATAATGGTTCCGTCCTCAACATAGGGCAGGACTGCGTCCTGCTGGGCTTTGTTGAAGCGGTGAATCTCGTCGATAAAGACGATAGTTCTCTCCTGGTATAGCTTATAGCGCTCTTTTGCCTGCTCAATGAGCCGCCGCAGGTCAGCCACGCTGGCACTGACGGCGCTTATGGGGCTGAAGCGTGCTTGAGTAGCCCTGGCGATGACAAAAGCCAGGGTGGTTTTGCCGCACCCCGGGGGACCCCACAGGATGAGCGAAGGCACCTGCTTGGATTCAATAGCCTTTCTTAATACCCGCCCTTCCCCCACCAGGTGCTCCTGCCCCACAAACTGGTGCAGGGCGGCCGGTCTCATCCGTATTGCCAGCGGCGCTTCTTTTTCTTTCTGTTGGTCGGACTGGTAGTCAAATAAATCTGTTGTCATCCTCACCCCCCCTAAAACTCCCTATTTAGAATCAAAGTGAGGAGACTATAGGTCTCCTTCGTCTAGGATTATTGCTCCATTCTTGCCTGAATACATTCTTTTATTATCAGAATTGAATTCGTATTTAACATCGAGAGACAGTGACTCTAAAGACAAAATCTTGTAATGCTTACATCTGTAAATGTTCATGTTACCCTTTCTTCCATCCAAAAACATTTCATAAGACAGAACGAAATGATGAGTATCATAAATAACTTTAAAGTCATCAGATGGAGAGAAATAGAAGGTTCGTTGTGTCGTAGAAATATTCTCTAGGTTATAGGTCTTGCACTCAAGATAATACGGCTTATTTTTGAAAAAGAAAATGATATCAGGGTAGCCCATCGCTTTTCTTTTGCCGCTTGACCCGGCAGGAATATTTGGCTCTAAGGAATATTGAAGCAATGCCCGCGTTACAAATACTTCAATATAATTTCCGACCTCATTCGGCCTTCTACTTTCAATTCCATATTTGTTTATCCCCTTCCCGGCAGCTAAAGCAACTTTTCGTAGAATATCTAACAATTCTCTATCATTGCTCTCCTTAAAGTCAAAAGGAATTACCCTTTTGTCAGTCAAAGATTCGATTACCAGATTGAACGGTATGTCCTTCAATGGAATAAGCATTTGCCTTATGACATTTTCCAATCTATTTACGTAATTTTCGTCTCTCATTTTATCTCACTTCCTAAATATAAGAATATTTTCCTCCCGCATCATATTGTATAGCCCAAAGATAATCTTATCTATATTCTTTACTAACTTAAAACCGACTTTTTCGGCGTAGTCGGTGGTAAATTCAACCGTCTTTATCTTCTGCCCAAGGTATGTCGCGTTTCCGATAACTATGACGGCATACCTTTCAGGTTTGAGGATTCTGAGCATTTCACGCAAACTGAGTTTTATGTCCTCGTTATATAAATCCACCCTTGTTTGCCCCTTCCCCCTTACCCCAATAAATTCCTCTCTAATCTCTGAGGGGTTATGCCCCAATTCTCTTAAGGCATGTGCGTCATTTGAAACGTAATCTAGTGCGATTGAATACGGAGGAGAGGTGATTATACCGTCCACGCTTTCATCCTCTAGGCGCAATGCCCTTGAGTCTCCGGTTTTTATGTCCACCTTGCCCAAGCTGAGGTTAAGTTTCTTGACAATTTGGGCATAATCACTAACCGAAGAAATCATCAGTGCTAAATTCTTCAAGAAGGCGCTAGAGAATTCCCTTCGCCTTCTGGCATTATCGCTTAGAGCAACAAGCTTCGCCATTTTATAGAAGTTTCTTGTCCTCTCCTCGGGAATGGAATTAATCATGTCATCAAGAGTTTTTCCTTCAAGATTAAACAGAGAAGGCCTTATCCTTTTTATTATCTCCTCTTTCCATTCCATGATTTGTGGGAACACGTCTATAGATTCTGTTTTTACCTTGCTCTGAAGCGCACAAAGGGGAGACACGTCTATACCAATACAATTTATTCCCAATAGTTGTGCTTCAACCGCTGTTGTACCACTGCCGATAAATGGGTCAAGAACAACATCGCCTTGCTTTAACCTGATGATATTTAAAAGTGCCCTAATCATCTGGGGGTGGAATTTCCCTTTATACGGGTAGATCCAATGGGTAAGGTATTGGTTCACTGACCTTGTTCTATTATTCTGTATGATTTGAAAATAGTCTGTGTATGTACCTTTGAAAAACTTAAAATACGCCAGTCTTTTCCTAAGTAATTCATCATCACCTGTTTCTAGCAATCTAAATTCTCTAAGCCCGTTAGTTACTTCGAACCTTGCTCCAAGAGATTGTAGCTCAAGCTGAGCTAAGGCTAATTCATAAATAAACTGGACATTATCTAGGAGTGTTAGTTGTCTATCTTTGGGCAAATCCTCCGTGTTGTATGCCCAGAAAGAATCCACTCTCTCAGCTTTCTGAATCATTCTTTCTCCTTTGAAGTTTTGTATCTTGCCCACTTTATCACTTATACCTCCTCACCTCAAATCTGTACAGCTTCACCGGCTCGTCGGGCATTATGCCCGCCTTCTGGCGGCAGATGTCAATCTGCTCCTTAACCGTGTCTACCCCCTCAAGGTCGGGCAGCAGGAGACCCTTCCGCCACCCCGCCTCAACGATAACCCCGTAGCGCCTGGGGTCTAGCTGTTTCTTGCTCTTTACCGACTCGGGGGTGGTGAGGACGTCAACGCTGTATTCAAGGTCTTTAAGCTCGTAGGGGGTGATGGGGAAGAAGCGGGGGTCTCTGGTCGCCGAGCTGATGGCATTGAGAATAATCTCCTCAGCCACGTTGCTCCTCTGCGGCTCAATGGTGCCGATACAGCCCCTCAGGTCGCCGTGCTTGTGGATGGAGACGAAGACGCCGGCTTTTTCCTTCATCCTGAGGGTGAGCCTTTGCGGTTTGAAGACCTTGCCTTCCCTGATGTACGCCTCCACTGTTTGCTTGGCTAGTCTTGCCAGCGAGTGCACCTCATCCCCCCTTTATTATTATCCCGGCATAGCCCACCACGCTTGAGTAATCGCCGGTGGTATCTCCGCTGGTCTGGTATTTAACCAGCTCCGCCCCCTTTGCCCCCAGCTCCTTGGCGGCAACGATAAGGCTCGCCGCCGGGGCGTAGCCGCACATTGAGATGTTAAGCTCGTCAACCCGCTTTAAGAGCCTGTCCTCATCTAGATTCAGTACCGCTTCTATAGCCTGAGTGTCCTTCTTCTCCGCCCGGGCTTGCGGCTCATAGTGGGTCATGTCGCTGGAGGCGATGATTACCGCTTTACTGCCCGATTCCTTGACCGCCCTGGCTATTGCCTTGCCGATTTCCTTACAAATGGCACCTTCGGCGGGGGCAAAGACGATTGGTACCAGCTTAAACTCCGATGAGAAATATTGTAGAAAGGGGAGCTGGACCTCGATTGAATGCTCGTGGATGTGGGCAACCTCATCCTCCTCCAGGTATCTGGAGTGAGCCAGAATCTTTTTCCCCAGCCCCGAGTCAATCTCCACCTCGCCTAAAGGTGTTTGCCAGCTGCCTTCGGTCATGATGCTGAACGGTTTTCCCCTCCCGGTGTGGTTCGGCCCCATGATGATAAAGGTGTCCTTGAATGTTATTCTGGATAGAACTGCCCCCGCCACTGCCCCCGAATAGATATAGCCGGCGTGGGGGGAAATCAGCCCGATTACCTCCTGCTTTTTTGCCTTCTCCTCCACCATCCCCTTAATCATGCTCTTAAGCTCAGAGGCTGATGCCGGATAGAATTGCCCCGCGACCACCGCATTCCTGATCACTTTTGCCCCCTCTCCATACCTTGGGTTCTGAAGTTAAGCTCTGCCCCGCAGAACTTACACCTTGAGCCGGCAAGACCGACTACATTTGCCTGGTAGCCTGACCTCTGCACAACAAGCCGGCCGCAGGAATAACAGACGGTAGATTCGCTTTTATGCCCGGGAACATTACCGGCATAGATAAACTTAAGCCCGGTTTCCTTGCCTATTTCATAGGCGTGCTCCAGGGTGGATACCGGGGTTGGGGGCAGGTGCGTCATGTGGTGGTGGGGGTAAAACTTGGTCACATGCCACGGCGTTAGCTCGCCCAGCTCGTCCCTTATCCAGCGGGCAATGCCCCCCAGTTGCTCGTCATCGTCATTCATGGTTGGTATGATGTTGGTAACGACCTCAACGTGCATGTCCCACTTGTTCTTAGCCCGCTTGGCAACCTCCAGTATCCCCCGCCACCCCTTTACCTTGGCCAGGTTGCTGTAGAGGGCGTCGCTGAAGCCCTTGATATCAACCCGCCAGGCATCAAGGTAAGGTCCGATGGTATCCAGGGCTTCGGGGGTGAGAAAGCCGTTGGTCACATAGGCGGTATAAAGGTTATTCTTCTTGGCCAGCTTGGCTGAGTCTAAGGTATATTCAAACCAGATGCTGGGTTCGTTATATGTCCAGGCAATGCCATCGCAGTTATAGTGCTTGGCCAGTTCCACCGCCGTCTGGGGCAGGATTTCCTGGGAGTTGAGCCATGGCTCATCACCCTCCGGGCAGGAGATTTCCCAGTTCTGGCAGTCCTGGCAGTGAAAGTTGCACCCCCAGCTACCCAGCGAGAAAGCCAGGGTTGAGGGGAAGAAGTGGAACAGGGGCTTCTTTTCGATGGGGTCGGGGGCTACCGAGGACGCCTTGGCGTAGTTCATGTTGTAGAGGACGCCGTCTTTATTGTGGTACATACGGCAGACGCCGTACCCGCCCGGAGCTATGTTGCAGCGCCACTGGCAGGTATTGCATTTTACCCTTGATTCGGGCAGTTTTTCATAGAGCATTGCCTCGCGCATGATGCTCCTTTGCTTCATTATAGCACTCAGCTAGTATTAGTTATAGCCCTTTTATACACCCTCACCCCCTCTGTCCCCCTCTCCCTTGAGGGAGAGGGGGAGGACAATAAAAAAGAGGGGCTTCCGCCCCTCTTAGACGCCCCGCTTTCAGGGCGAATTTTAGAAATCCCGAAAAATTTCTCTCTTTTTTCCACTTTTCCCCTTGTTTTAGTACTGTTGTTGGTATACCATATTAAGTAAGAAGTAATTTATAGGAAGAAAGGGGGGTGCTTATTCGGTAACCTGAGTTAGTTATATTATAAGCCAAGTAACCGAAAAAGCCTCCTCAAAAAGAAGGAGGTTTTTTAGTTTAATAAGCGTGAAACCCCTCGCTGGTGGCAAGGGGTCTCACATAAGCAGTCCCGTTGGGGACTTACTATAGCGATGGGATACTAACATACTGGTATTTTAAAAGTCAAGCGGGCTGGTCGATAGCCTCCCAACAGGGCGAGTAATTATAAGGAATTGTGGAACATGGCGTTTTCAGAGGAAGTTAAAGACCAAGCTTTTGCGCGGTCAGGCGGACGTTGTGAATGCACGCGGCAACACGAAGGACAGGATGCTCCTCATCACGGCGGAAGATGCCCGATAACCTTCACTCGACATGGGGGGCAATGGCACGCGCACCACATCGTGTCTGTCGATGCAGGCGGGGATGATACTTTGTCTAACTGCGAAGTATTATGTCTCGCTTGCCACAAACTTACTCAGACGTATGGTAATTAAATTGACCTACTAATGTCGGTTACCATTGGGCAGGGGATGAGCCACCGGTCCTCTGCCCCCTCTTTTAATTAAATTCCCCCTCCCTTAGATAAGGGAGGGGGATAAAGGGGGAGGGTTACCTAAATTAGAATTTCTCCAGCCTTCAACTAAAAATAAAGCACCAAAAAGCCGACAGGAAACAGGCTATGATTATTGTTTCATAATTGAGTTCACTCCAATCAAACCATCTATTTTTCCCCTCTTCTTCTGTCTTGTCGCCGAGTCTATTGGCGAGTATAAAAATTATTCCCAGAAAAGCAAAGAATATAGCCATCCCGAGTTCTATATTCATTTTCAGCCCTCCTTTATTCGGAGTTTAAGAGGGCGGTAGCCCTCTTTTTCTATTATACTCCCCCTCCCTTAGATAAGGGAGGGGGATAAAGGGGGAGGGTTTCACTTGACTGTCTGTTTGGCAAAGACTAGACTTAAATTAGATGAAGGTTATAGGTCTTACCGGGGGCATAGGCAGCGGCAAGAGCACCGTTTCAGGGTTTCTGGCTGAGCTGGGGGCGACTATTATTGACGTGGATAAGGTATGGCATGGGG
>CAZUHO010000007.1:8101-21876 GCA_964620725.1 uncultured Dehalococcoidales bacterium | reverse complement strand
ATGGAAGCTGCTTTTATAATTGTTTTTGTTCTTCTGGGGATGGTGGTGGCTAGCTTTCTTAATGTGTGCTGCGACCGTCTGCCGGCTGGAGAGTCCATAGTTTATCCGCCGTCTCATTGCCCGGCATGCCAGCGCCGTCTGAGGGCTAAAGACCTGGTTCCGGTTTTTAGCTACTTGTGGCTACGCGGTCGCTGCCGCTACTGCCAGGCACCTATCCCCCGGCGCGTACTGTGGGTGGAGGTTGGCACCGCGGTCCTGTTCGGGCTTGTCTATTGGAACTATGGCTTGAGTCTTGAGCTCCCCATTGCCCTTTTTTATAGCTGTATTTTTATTATCCTGCTGGTCATTGACCTGGAGCACCGGCTTATTCTCAACAAGGTAGTTTATCCGGTTATGGGGGTGGCTTTGCTCATCAGCGCCCTCTTTAGCATCCCGGATTTTTTGCCGCAGATAGAGATTGTCCCCGGGATTATCCAAGCGGCTGTTGGCGGCGGCATCGGGCTGGTATTATTTTTACTGGTAATTTTTGCCTCCAGAGGGGGGATAGGGTGGGGGGATGTTAAGATGGCGGCATTAATCGGTCTGGTTACTGGCTTCCCCCTGGTGTTTGTTGCCCTGCTTCTGGGGATAATTGCTGGCGGCTTGGTGGCTGGGTTTCTCCTTGCCCTTAAAATAAAGAAGCGGAGGGAGGCTATTCCCTTTGGCCCCTTCCTCTCTTTAGCCACTATAGTTACCTTACTATGGGGGAGCGATATTCTCAGCTGGTATATGGGCTTTTTTGGATAGTACTTTAGTCTCCCCTCGTTAGTCCACTTACTTTAGTTTTGCTCCAGCTTTGCTTGACAGTTTACATATTTGGGGCGATAATTGCCACAGGTATGAACGTTTATGCGCTATTTACCTTAATTGTTACTATTGCCTATATTCCGCTATTGGTTATGACCATTGGCATCCGCCCCTGGCAGAAGCAGCATAGACTTTTTATCTTATTTCTAGTCCCGGCCATGATTTTTGGCTTCGCTAATTTCTTCTTACGCGGCGATTTCTTCCCGCAATATAATCCCATTTTGCTTAATGTTACCTTCGTTGCATTTACCTGGACGGCAGTGCAATTCTACTGCTTTGTCTCCTCTTTCTTTGCCCCGGGTGAACGACGGTGGTTACCAATTGCCTATGCCACCCTGGCGGCAGTTATCGCTCTGGTGTTCATAGGTTATATCCCCGGAGGGGTTTCTGTCAGCGGTGGCAAGCTTTACCTTGATTATGGAATGGAAATCATCTTTTTAATTATTCCCCTCCTGGTTCTGGCTGGTAGAAGCCTCTACCTTTTCCAGAGAAGACTGAGGGTTTTAGATAATCCGGTGCTCTATAATCAAATAGTTGCTCTCATAATTGGTACCTCTATCATGTTTATTGCATCCGCCTCGATTATCTTTGCCTTAGTTGCTATCCTCCCTTGGGCCGGGGAGTTTCCCATAGCTAATTTGGGCACCGTTATTGTTGCCTTTGTCCTGGGTTATGCCACTATCAGGCAGCAGCTGGTGGACATCAGGTTTGTCGTGCGCCGCGCCTTGAGCTGGCTGATATTGGTTGTTGCCGGCGTCAGTTTCTACGTGCTCTTGTTTTTACTGCTCCATTTATGGTTGGGTTTTGAGCTCCACCTTATCACTCTAACGGCAGGGCTGGGGGTAGCCGCTTTAGTCGGTGTTATTCTTTACTCAATACGGGGAATTCCTCGGGAGAGGATAGACCAGTTTTTTTATCGAAAGACCTATGATGACCGCCAGAAATTATTGGATTTTGTTGGTCGGATACATAATGTTTTCAGTCTCAGGGAGCTGAGTGGGGAGCTACTGCAACTTATTGTTGGCGCCATAAAATGTAGGCGGGCGTGCCTGCTTTTCCCCGAAGGTGAGGGTGGAGGCTTCATCCCCCGCTTTGTTGAGCCCCAAGAAGAAGATAACCCCTTCTCAGCTCTGAAGTTAAGGCACGATAACCCCATTGTCCGCTATTTGAGCAAAAAGCACCGCCTACTGACCATCCAGAGCCTGGACATCATGCCTGAATTTTATTCTCTCTGGGAACAGGAGAGGAAGGAGATTAAAGCCGCCGAGATAGAGCTGTTTATGCCGGTAATAAGCCGGGGTAAGCTGGTCAGCATCCTGATGTTGAGCAAGAAGCAATCAGGCAGGTATTTGCTTGATGATATTAGCTTGCTTGAGGACATTACCAGCCGGGTGGCGGTGAGCATAGAGCGGGGGTACCTGCATGAGGAGGTCAGGCAGCGTCAGGAAGAGCTATCGGTGATTGGGCAGCTGGCGGCAATTCTGACCTCCAGCCTGGACATTCGCGAGATATACGATAACTTTGTTAAGGAGCTGGGTAAGGTAGTTGATGTTGATCTGGCAACAATTGCCTTGGTTGAAGAGGATGAGCTCAACCTTCTGGCATTGTCCTCGGAGGGAAACTCAGCCTGGCAGACAGGAGATAAATTACCGCTCAAGGGCACGGCTACCGAGTGGGTGGTAGATCATAAAGCACCCCTGATTGAACCTAACCTGACCGAGGAAAGCCGGTTTTGGACGGGCAAAAACCACCTGAAACAGGGGGTGCAATCAATGGTTTTTCTTCCTCTGCTGGTGAATGATAAGGCTATTGGCAGTCTGAGCCTAGGTAGCCGCCACCCCAATGCCTACGGCCAGAGCCAGGTACAGCTTCTTTCCCAGTTGACTTCCCGGATTGCTATGCCCATTGAAAATGCCCGACTTTATGCTGAAGCTGAGCAGAGGGCGCGCATTGACCAGCTTACCGGTCTGTGGAACCGCCGCCACCTTGAGGAGCGAATTCAGGTTGAGATTGGTCGCCACTCTCGCTATGGCGGCACCTTCTCGCTGATCATTCTTGACCTGGACTTCTTTAAGGCCTTCAATGATAGCTATGGTCACCTGGCTGGGGATAAGCTCCTCAAGCAACTCGGTGCCATTATGAAGGACGCTATCAGGGCTACTGACGAGGCTTTTCGTTATGGTGGTGACGAATTTGCCATCCTTTTGCCACAGACCCCTCTCAGGGATGCCTACGAGGTAGCGGAACGAGTTCGGGATCGGGTTGCCTCGGAAATCAAGGTGGAAGACGTATCGGTTACCGCTAGCTTCGGCTTGGCTAGCTGGCCGGTGGATGGGGTGCGCATAAATGAGGTTATCGCCGCCGCTGATATCGCCCTCTATTACGCCAAGCAAAGCGGTGGCAACCAGTCTCATGCTATTTCCGAAATATTGATACCTTCGCCTAAGCAACCGGCCAAGCTTGAGGTTGAGCAGGACAGGAGTGCCTTTAACCTCATCTGTGCTCTAGCGGCGGCCGTGGACGCCAAAGACCACTATGCCTATAAGCACTCGCAGAAGGTGAGGGAGTATGCCGTAGCCCTGGCTAAGAGCATGGAGCTGGCACCGGCAGATATAGCCAGGTTGAGCACCGCCGCTCTGCTTCATGATATTGGCAAGATTGGCATTAGCGATGAGATACTTAACAAAGCGGGTAAGCTTACCGATGAAGAATGGGAGGTGATAAGGTCTCACCCCCAACTGGGGGCAGATATTGTCAGCAATGTTCCTGAGCTGGCTTCTTGTCTGGCTGGTATTTTGTACCATCATGAGCAATATGATGGCAGTGGTTACCCGGCGGGGCTGAAGGGTGAAGCCATTCCCCTGGATGCTCGTATCCTGGGGGTAGTTGATGCCTTTGCCGCCATGACCTCCGCCCGACCCTACCGCGCCGCCTTCTCCTGTGATGAGGCGGTGGAGGAACTGAGGCGGGGTGCCGGCAAGCAATTTGACCCTAATCTGGTCAAGACCTTCATCCCCACCGCCCAGACTATGGCTCTTGTTACTGCTCAGGAACCAGGTTGAGATTAGACTTAAGGAGAAAGTTATGGAGAAAATAAAGGTATTTATACTCAGTTCCCAATCCCTGTTTCGGCAGGGGGTGCGGCAGTCGCTGGATGGCGCCAGGGAGGTTGAAATCTCGGGCGAGGCTGACGTTACTGAAGAGGTGTTAGCCACTATGGAAAGCTCGTTGCCCGATATAGTCCTGGTTGATATTGATGCCCCGGCTGAGAATGGTCTGAAACTAGCGCGTAAGGTAAGGCAGCGCCTGCCCAATATCGGCGTGGTTGTGCTCACCTCCAGCCCCGATGATGACCAGCTATTTCAGGCGATTAAGGCTCAAGCCTCCGCCTATCTAAGCAAGGAAGTTACCGCTGAGCAGCTTTTTGACATCGTAAAGCGGACGGCTAAGGGTGAACACCCCATAAATGAGAGCCTTGCCGCCCGCCCCAAGGTAGCGGAACAGGTATTACACCACTTCCAGGAACTCTCCCTGG
Organism: uncultured Dehalococcoidales bacterium; assembly: GCA_964620725.1. Classification (GTDB taxonomy): domain Bacteria; phylum Chloroflexota; class Dehalococcoidia; order Dehalococcoidales; family BS750m-G39; genus CAVTZP01. The sequence goes on along the minus strand of CAZUHO010000007.1, from coordinate 17,495 downwards.
GAAGGGGGACTGAGGTGGTTATCGCCCCGGTCACCCCGAGGGAGCAGGAAATCCTTACCTATATGGCTCAGGGCTATCTTAACAAGCAGATTGCCTTTGCCCTTAAGATTAGTGAGCAAACGGTTAAGAACCATGTCACTTCAATCCTGCGCAAGCTGAATGCCAATGCCCGCACTCAAGCCGTGGTAGAGGCGATAAAGCAGGGCCTGGTCTCTATTACTTAGAAGCTGGCAACCTCGCTTCTTTACACCAGGCACTGATTCGGCTACAATACTACATTGTGCCGTACGCCGTTGTTTTAAGGAAGTAAAACCTATGATTAAAGCTGTCTTTTTTGACCTCTATAATACCCTGGTTACCTATGACCCACCCCGGGAGGAAATCGAGGTCAGGATACTCAAGGAATTTGGCATTGAGGTAAGTCCGGAGTCTTTAGTCCGTCCCATAATGATCGCCGATGACTTTATCTTTAAGGAGCACGCCCGCCTTCCCATACGTAAGCGGTCTAAAGAGGAGACGACGGCTCTGTATATCCAGTATCACGGGATGGTTCTCAAGGAGGCGGGTATAGAAGCGCCCAGGGAGGTCATCGCCGGCATACTGGGCAAATGGATGAGTTTTGATTTGAAGATGGCGCTCTTTGACGATGTCGTTCCTGCCCTGACCAACCTCAAGGAGCGGGGGCTGGTCCTGGGGCTTATTTCCAATGTTGACCGTGATATAGCTCCCTTTTATCAGGGGCTTGGGCTTTCTGCCTGGCTTCAGGTGATGGTCACCTCTCAGGAGGTGGGCTTTAATAAGCCTCACCCTGAGATATTTCAGGCGGCGCTGAAACAGGCTGGGGTTAAGCCCGCAGAGGCAATCTATGTCGGAGACCAGTATCAGATTGATGTGGTGGGGGCTAATAAGGCAGGCATGCGCGGGATTCTTTTAGACCGCGGCGGTTTCTTCGAAGAAACTACCGATTCTCCTAAAATCCGCAGCCTTGCCGAAGTGGCAGAACACCTCAGCGCCTAGACATTGAAGAGGAAGGTAATTACATCCCCATCCTGAACGACGTAGCTTTTACCCTCCCGTCGGAGCAGGCCCCTCTTTTGGCTCTCAGCCAGACTGCCACATTTTGCCAGGTCGGTGTAGCTGATCACCTCCGCTCTAATAAATCCCCGTTCCATATCGGAGTGGATCTTACCGGCGGCTTTTAGGGCGGTGGTGCCCTTTTGAATCGACCAGGCTTTAACCTCCCCTGAGGCTATGGTAAAGAAGGAGATTAAGCCCAGTAGTTCATAGGATAGTTTGATAACGCGGTCAAGCCCGGATTCAGCCAGACCAAAATCAGCCTGAAAGCTCTTGGCAGCCTCATCATCTAGCTGGGCTAGCTCCATCTCCAGCTCGCCGCAGAGGGTGATAACGCTGGACTTGGGCCGCGAGTAGCGGGAGTTAAGTTGCGCCTCTAGAGATTCTGCCTGGGGTATCTGCTCCTCACCGATGTTGACCACTATCAGTAGCGGCTTGGCAGTGAGGAACTGGTAGTTGGCTATGGTCTTAAGCTCCTCATTATTCAGGCTTAGTTCGCGGACGGGCGTCTCTTTTTCCAGTTCGGTCCTGATTCTGGTTAGCAGTTCCTGCTCATGGAGAAGACCCCCGTGCTCAGCCGGCTTAGCTCCCTTCAGCGAGGTTTCTATTCTCTCCAGCCTGTGGTTGATAATGCCTGAGTCGTAAACAGCCAGCTCTAGATTATTGGTGGCAATGTCTCTTTCTACATCGATGCTGCCTTCAACATGGGGGACGCTCTCATTACTAAAGGCTCGGACGACATTGAGCAGGGCATCGGCAGTAGCCAGCTGATTTAAGATTTGACCGCCGCTAGCCTTGACTGAGGCACCAATGTCAGTGTAGCTCACCTCAGCCGGTACTACCTTTTTGGGGTGGAGCATATCGGCTAGAACCTTGAGGCGCGGCTCCGGGACCTTGGTTACGCCAATATGCGGGACGGCAGTGCTGGTATCGGCCTTACCCCTGGTCAGGGCGTTGAAGATAGTGGTCCTGCCGCTCTGCGTCAGCCCGGTGATGCCAATATCAATGCTCATCATTCAATCCCCTGCTTGGTTATCAAGCCGGGCAGCTATTTTTCCTCGATAATAATGGTATCGATATGAACGTCAACTGTAGGTAGTGAGAGCCCGCCGCTTGCCGACGCGGTAACTGGCACGTCACCAATCTCCTGTATCACATCAAAGCCGCTGGTAACTAGACCAAAGATAGTGTAGATCTTGGGTAGTAAATCGCTGAGATTAATCAGGGTGATGAAGAACTGGCTGCCATTGGTATCGGGACCAAAGATGACCATAGCCACGGTGCCCGCAACGTATTCCCGTGTCACTTCCTCATCGGCAAAAGTATATCCTGGGCCACCTTTCCCCGTGCCTGTTGGGTCACCGGTGGTGATGATGAAGTCCTTCACCACTTTGTGAAACTTTACGCCGTCATAGAAACCCTGGCGAGCCAGGAAAACGAAATTATTGACGGCGAGGGGGGCATCTTCAGGGAAAAGCTGTACCACGATGTCACCAAAGTTAGTCTTGATGGTTGCCTCGTATTCTCTGCTCTGGTCGATGGTCATCGGCGGTGGGCTGGACCACTGCATAATCCCATCTGTTTCTGTTGGAGGGGAGGGTGTCTCTTCTGCTGGGGGAGCATCTGTTTCTGCTGGGGGAACGGATGTATCTTCTGTTGGGGGAGTATATGTCTCTCCTGTGAGGGGGTTGGATGTCACCGGGCCACAGGCTGAGAACATCATTACTATAGCAACTAAGAACACGAACCAGAGAAATTTCTTCGCCTTTTTCATTTTTTCTCCTTAGCAATATACTCTTTAGTTTAGCACCATAGCCTAGCATCAGTAAATAGCCCGTGGTAAAATAGGGAGACCTAAAATAATGAAGGCGGACCTTGCTGTATATATTATTTGGTGAGGACGATTTTTCTCTAACCAAGTCGCTTGGGGAGATAAAACAGGGGCTGGGCGACCAGTCTCTGCTGATGGCTAATACCACTATCCTTGATGGCCAGCAGGTGACCCTAGACCAGTTAAGGGCTGTCGTTGAGACCGTGCCCTTTCTGGCGGAGAAGCGCCTGGCTATTGTCCAGGGGTTGCTGGGACGCTTTGAACCTACCACCAAACCCCGCCGGCGGAAGAAGGCAACCTCCCCGGCGGAAAAGGAAGCAGAATATAAGTCCTTTGCTGACTGCCTAACTACAATTCCTGAGGGTACGGTTCTGGTCCTGGTGGACGGTAAGATAAAGAGCGGTAACCCTCTGCTCAAGCAGCTTTTACCGCGAGCAGAGGTAAGGTCTTTTCCCACACTTAAAGGGGATAAACTGCTTCAGTGGATTAAGCGTGAGGTGGCGGAACAGGGCGCCAGCATTTCCCCGGAGGCGGTGGATTTACTGGCTAAACTGGTGGGGGGCAACCTCTGGGTTATGACCAACGAGATAACTAAGCTGGCATTATTTACCTCAGGCCGGCGTATTGAGGTGGAGGATATTAAGGCGGTAGTCAGCTCGGCGCAGGAGACTAGCGTCTTTGCCATGGTTGATGCTATCCTTGACTTTAAGGCTGGAGTGGCGGAGCAACTGCTGGAGGAGTTATTGCAGAGAGGCGCCTCTGCCGCCTATCTTCTGGTCATGCTCTCCCGGCAGGTTCGGCTGGTTGTTCGGGCTAGTGCCTTAAGGCGCCAGCGGAGACCTGATGTGGAGATTCAGGACAGATTGGGTTTGACCTCGGAGTTTGTCTTGCGTAAGACATTAGACCAGGCTCAGCGGTATCCCCTGGAGCGGCTCAGGGAGGTATATGATAAGCTTCTGGAAGCTGACCTATCAATTAAGACGGGAAAATATGAAGGGGGTCTTGCCCTTAATCTGCTCATTGCCGAGCTTTCTCAGCAGCGAAGGGTAGCCAGGTAACGGTTTAATATGAAAGCAAGTCATAAACTACCGGTTTTAGCCATAGACCTTGGTGGCACCAAGACGATGGCGGCTATTGTTTCCCACCCCCCTCAGATAGTAGCCAGGGATTACTTTCTCACCCTGGCTGATAAGGGAGTGGAGGCGGTAACGGGGAGGATATTTTCGGCTGTAGACCGCCTCCTCAGCGCCGAAAATATAGACCCTTCTCAACTGCATAGCATAAGCATTGCCGCTGCCGGTGCCATAGACCCTGAGCGGGGGCTGGTAACCTCCTCACCAAATCTCCCCGGCTGGCGTGATGTTCCGCTGAGAGACATTTTAAACAAGAGGTATAAGGTTAATACCGTTCTAATCAACGATGCCAATGCCGAGGCTTTGGGTGAACACCGGCTTGGCGCCGGGAAGGGGGTAAGCAACCTTATCTTCATTACCATTGGTACCGGCATTGGCGGCGGCATCATCATCAATGACAGGCTATACACAGGAGCCAGCGGCAGTGCCGGAGAGATAGGGCATATTACCATTGATGTTAACGGACCAAGGTGTAGCTGTGGTAATATCGGCTGCTGGGAAATGCTCGCCTCGGGTAGGGCAATGGCTAGGGAAGCCAAGGACCGTATCAGGGGTGGGGAGAAATCTATACTCACCGAGATGGTTAAAGGAGAGATAGAGGAAATCACCACCGAGAAGATTGGCACGGCGGCTGGGGAGGGGGACTCTCTCTCCCTGGAGGTTATTTCCAGGGCGGCAACCTATCTTGGTATCGGCATGGTGAACCTGGTTAATACCTTTAATCCGGAGATGATTATCGTTGGTGGTGGGGTGGCAAAAATGGGTGAGCTTTTGCTGGAACCAGCGCGGCAGGTGGTCAGGGAGAGGGCGTTTAAGCTGGCGGCTGAGGTGGTGCGCATAGTTCCCACCCAGCTTGGCGATGACGGAGGGGTGCTCGGTGGGGCTATCTTCGCCTATTCGTTGACAGGCGATATGGGTTAAACTAAAATCGTAGGTAATTATGACTGGTGACGAAGTTAGAGCGGCATTTCTGAGCTTCTTTGAGAAGAAGAGGCATAAGGTTATTCCCAGCTCCTCTTTGATACCCCGGGATGACCCTACCCTGCTGCTTACCAGTGCCGGCATGGTGCCGTTCAAGCCCTATTTTCTGGGGGAGGCAGTGCCGCCTAGCCCCCGTCTGGCGTCCTGCCAGAAGTGCTTTCGCACCACTGACATTACCTCGGTGGGCGACCCCAGCCACCTTACCTTTTTTGAGATGCTGGGCAACTTTAGCGTTGGCGACTACTTTAAGCGGGAGGCGATTAACTGGGCCTGGGAGTTCGTTACCGAGCGCTTAAAACTTTCCCCCCGGCGGCTGTGGGTAACCATATTTCTTGACGATGATGAGTCCTTCCGCATCTGGCGGGAGGTGGGTGTCCCTGAGAAAAGGATTTTGAGGTTCGGCGAGGAGGATAACTTCTGGGGGCCAGCCGGTGATTCCGGACCCTGCGGTCCCTGCAGTGAAATCCACTACGACTTCGGGGAGAAGGTCGGCTGCGGCAAGCCGTCCTGCGCCCCCAACTGCGGCTGCGCCCGCTTCTCCGAGATATGGAACCTGGTCTTCACCCAGTATAACCAGGACAAAGACGGTAACCGCACTCTGCTCGCCAAGCCTAACATTGATACCGGCATGGGTCTGGAGAGGACGGCTGCCGTCGTTCAGGGCAAGACCTCTGTCTACGAAACCGACCTCTTCATCCCTCTGCTGGATTGCGTCTCTGAGCTTACGGGAAAGAAGTACGGCTCTAACCAGGTTGTAGATAATGCCATGCGGGTTATCGCTGAGCATGCCCGTGGGATTGCCTTTCTTATCGCTGACGGCGTGATTCCCAACAATGAGGGGCGGGGTTATGTATTGAGACGACTGCTGAGGCGCACCTCCCTTTTCGGGCGGAGGCTGGGGCTGGATAAGCCCTTTATTAAAGAAATAGCCAGGGCTACTATTGCCCAGATGGGGCACATCTACCCCGAGCTAGTCCAGAGGCAGGAATTTATTCTGCAGGTAACCGAGCTTGAGGAAGCCAGGTTTAGCGCCGCGCTCAATACGGGGCTGGAGCTGCTGGACAGGATTATGGAGGAAGCCTCGGGCGAAGGAGTAAATAAAATCTCGGGCGAGCAGGCGTTCAAGCTCTATGATACCTACGGCTTTCCTAAGGAGCTGACCGAGGAGATTGCCGCTGAGCGTGGCTTCTCTGTGGACTCGGAAGGTTTTGAGAAGGAGATGGGGAGGCAGCGAGAGAGGGCTAAAGAAGCCCAGAAGGTTGAAGTAACCTTGACTGAGGGAACTGGATTAAATACCCAGCTTAACATTGAGAGCACTGATTTTGTTGGTTATGATGAACTGAAATGTAAGTCCACCATTCTTGAGATGCTGGTTAAAAATAAGTCCACGGCTAAGATAAAAGAGGGGCAGGAGGCAATTGTTATATTAGAAGCCACCCCCTTCTATGCCGAAATGGGGGGTCAGGTGGGTGATACCGGCGAGATACGCAGCCCTTCGGGGCGCTTTCTGGTCACCAGTACCGTTCGGGTTCCCCCGGACATTATTGTCCATCGGGGCAAGGTGGCTGAGGGCAGCTTAAGTGTTGGCGATGAGGTTGAGGCTGAGGTAGACGAGGAGCGGCGGCTTGATATCGCCTGCAACCACACCGCCACCCATCTGCTCCAGTCGGCGCTGCGCCAGGTGCTGGGTGAGCATGTCCAGCAGAGAGGCTCGCTGGTCGCCCCGGACCGACTTAGGTTTGACTTCTCTCACCTGACGGCGCTGACCAAAAAGCAGCTAGCCGAGGTAAACAAAATCGTCAATGATAAAATCCGCCAGAACTTCAGGGTATATGCCGATGATATGTCCTATAAGAAGGCTATAGACGAGGGGGCTATCGCTATCTTTGACGAGAAATACGGAGACGAAGTCCGCGTGGTGAAGATTAGCGAGACAGTAATCAGCTCTGAGCTCTGCGGCGGCACCCATGTCGCTTCCACGGGGGAGATAGGCTTCTTTCATATTATCAGCGAGAGCAGTATCGGCTCCGGCTTAAGGCGTATTGAAGCCGTTACCGGCAGGGGGGCGGAGGCATATATTAACGAGCGCTTATCTGATTTACAGGAGATTGCCGACAATCTGGAAGCCAAACTGGAGAAGGAGCGCAAGCAAAGCCTGTCCCTGGAGAGGGAGCTGGCCAGGCTAAGGGCGGAGTCTTTACTGGGTCAGGCAGAAGTAATTAAAGGGGTAACGGTACTGGTGGCTAATGTCCCCTCTTCACGGCTGGAGATTCTGCGGGAGATGAGCGATTTCCTCAGGGACAAACTAAAGAGCGCTATAGTAGTTCTAGGCACCGTCTATGAAGATAAGCCCGCCTTTCTGGCCGTGGTAACCCCGGATTTGGTGGCTAAAGGCTACAACGCCGGGGATATAGTCAAGAAGGTGGCTGGGGTTACCGGCGGCAGTGGTGGCGGCAAGCCGGGTCTGGCTCAGGCGGGGGGTAAGGATAAGAAAAAGCTGGACGAAGCCCTCAAGCTGGTAAAAGGCTTAATATAATGCGTAGCCTGGGGCTTGATATCGGGGACAGAAGAATCGGGGTTGCGCTCAGCGACCCTGACGGTATACTAGCCAGCCCACTCACTATTATCAACCGCAGCGATGAGAGCCTTGATATAGAGGCTATTATTGACATCATCAAAAGGCAGGAGGTGGAGCGGGTTATTGTTGGCTTGCCATACTCCCTGGACGGCAGCCTGGGCGAGCAGGCAGAAAAGGTAAAAGCATTTACCCAGAAGCTGGGTAATCGCATTCAAATCCCTCTGGAGTACAGGGATGAGCGTTTTACCACAGTAATGGCGGAGCGCCTGGGACGGGCTGGCGGCAAAAAGACGAAAAGAAAAGCCAGGCATGACGCTCAAGCCGCAGCCCTCATTTTGCAGGGCTATCTGGATGAAGGGCGTGAGCCGGGGTTGCCCTAGATGGACTTTAATCTTAGCGAACAGGATAAGATGCTGCAGAAGGCGGCGGGGGAGTTTGCTGCTAAGCTGGTCAAGCCCAGAGCCGCTGAAATTGACTCAAGCGGCGAGTTTCCCTTTGACCTGGTCAAGGAAATGGGTAAGCGGGGATATTTGGGCTTGCCCTATCCCGCCAAGTACGAGGGTAGCGGGGCTGGTTATCTGAGCTACGCCCTGGCGCTGGAGCAGATTTGCCAGGCATCAATGACCGCTGGCGCCGTTATGGCCATAAATACCGTCACCGAGGAGGCGATATTTCGCTTCGGCGGTGAGGAGCAGAAAAAGACCTTACTTGCTCCCCTGGCTCAAGGCAAGTTGCTGGGCGGTATCGCCTTTACCGAGGCTGAGACCGGCTCCGACCCGAAGGCAATTACTACCGTTGCCCATAAAAGCGGTGATGGCTATGTAATCACCGGGCAGAAACAGTTTGTCGCCCTTGCCCCGGCGGCTAATCTAGCCCTGGTTTTTACCAAGCGTGAGGGGGAGGGATTAAACGCCTTTATTATAGATACTTCATCTTCGGGGTATAATGTCCGCGAGCCGTGTGAGACTATGGGGTTGAGGGGGTTGGGCACCTCGGTGGTTTATCTTGATGAGGTTCATGTCCCGGAGCAAAACCTCATTGGGGATGAGGGGCAGGGTTTTGATATCCTCCTTGAAGCGATTTCCCTGGCGAGGCTGGGGGTAGCGGTGGAGGGTGTGGCCGTGGCTCAGGCAGCGCTGGAAATCTCCCTGGATTACGCCCGGCAGAGAAAAGCCATGGGCAAACCGCTTGCCAAGCTAGCTACCATCCAGTGGCACCTGGCGGAGATGGCGAGCCGCATAGAGGCGGGGAGGTGGCTGGTATACCGCACCGCCTTCCTCCGTGACCAGGGGCTAGACATTAAATATGAGTCTTCAATAGCCAAGCTCTTTGCCTCCCAGATGGCGGTTGAGGTTACCAGCATGGCGATGCAGATTTGCGGCTCATACGGCACGATGAAGACCATGCCCCTAGAGAGGCTGTACCGGGATGCCAAGATGACCGAGATATACGTTGGCATCTCGGAGATACAGCGCAGTATTATCGCCAATTATTTAATTTGAAAGTGACTAGCTTCCGTTTGGTAAAGACCTGCCCCCAAAGCAAGGCTCGTGCTGGAGAGTTGCTGATACCCCATGGCGTGGTGCCGACGCCGGTATTTCTGCCCGTAGCGAGCCAGGGTGCGGTTAAAACGCTGACCCCTGAGGAAGTAAAGAACATTGGCATAGCTATGGTGCTGGCTAATACCTACCACCTCTACCTGAGACCGGGCATCGACGTCATTGAGAAGGTGGGTGGTTTACATAACTTTATGGGCTGGGAAGGGGCTATTCTCACCGACAGCGGCGGCTATCAGGT
>CAZUHO010000007.1:0-8001 GCA_964620725.1 uncultured Dehalococcoidales bacterium | reverse complement strand
TCAACCCTTATCCCCCTGGAGGTAGCCCAGCCAATCCCGGCTTCAATGTTTTTCTCCTCTCCCTCAAGCTCCAGTTCTATCCAGCCTCTGTCCTCAGCGGCATTCGCCCTATGGATATTGGTCACTAAATGGAACTGCTGACCGAGCTCATAGATAATTGGCTCGGAGCTTACATTGGGTTGAAAGGTGAACATTACTCTTCGTTTTGCCATTTATACCTCCTTTAGGCTGAAGTTCCCATTTTATGAAAGCGCTTTGCGATAAGTCCGGCTTCATTAATTATACCATCAATAATCTCTTTTACCGAGGGCAGTTCGTGTATCAGCCCTACCACCTGGCCGCAGGCGATAACGCCGTCATTGACGTCGCCGCTGATGTAACTCTCCCTGCTTCTGTCACCGCTTATAAAAGGCAGGAGCTCTTCCAGTGTCGCCCCTTTTTCTTCCAGCTCCAGCACCCTCTGTGAGAACTCGGTCTTCATTACCCGGGCCGTGTTTTTGATGGAGCGCTCAATCATCAGGGTATCCGTTTCCCCGGCGTTTACCATCCACTGGGCGATTTTAGGATTTATGGGACATTCTTTGCTGGCCATAAAGCGGGTGCCCATAAGCATGCCCTCAGCGCCCAGAGCCAAGGCGGCGGCAAAGCCCCTGCCGTCGCCGATACCACCGCCGACAATGACCGGGATTTTCACCGCATCTACGGTAATAGGGACGAGGACTAAAGAGGTTACCTCATCCATGCCCGGGTGCCCCGCCGCTTCAAAGCCGACAATGGTTACCGCATCCACCCCCAGCCGCTCTGCGCTTTTGGCATCTTTTACCCTGGCTACCTTGTGCATCACCTTTACCTTAGCCTCTTTGAGCTGCTTCATATATGGTTCCGGGCTTCGCCCTGCGGTCTCGATTATCTTTACTCCCCCCTCAAGGGCAACGTCAATGTGCCGCTGGTAGTCTACCGCCTGTATGGTGGGCAGCAGGGTGATATTTACGGCGAAGGGCTTATCGGTCAGGCTTCTGGTCTTTTTAATCTCCTCACGGAGCTCTTCGGCGGTGGGTAAGGTCAGGGCGGAAAGAATGCCCAGCCCCCCAGCATTGGAAACGGCGGCTACCAGCTCCGCCCGCGAGAGCCATAGCAGTGCCCCCTGGATGATGGGGTATTTAATGCCGAACATTTCGGTAATCCTGGTTTTGAACATGGCTAGTCCTCTATAGACGTTGGAGAGACCTTTACCTCGCCCCACACTCCCATTTTATCGTCCTTAATGATGATTACCCCGCTCACTCCATCGATACTCTGGGCAAGCTCAATCCCCAGAGGGATGTCACCGGGCTGGATAATGAGGTTGCCGATGGCGGTGGCAACAGCATCAGCCAGGGCGGCTGATTTGGAGAGGACTATAGCAGCATCGGCTTTACCAAAGCTCAGGGAATGCCCCACCGTCCCCGAGGAGGTGCAAATGCCTATCGGCGTGTCCTCCCCGTTGATTTCCAGGGCAATCTTACCGCTTAACGGTGATTTTCCAGCGAAAATTCCTATCAGCCTTTTCTTCAGGGTCTTGAGGTAGATATCGCCGCCGTTTTCCACGATAATCTCCGGGGAGAGGGGGAGAAGCTCGCTACCAACAGACTCGGCGATAGCCCCGGCTACTGCCGCCATGGGACCGACGCCGGCTTTTTCTGCCGCTTCTGTCATCTGGGTTATAATAGGCGGGGCGTTATTCTCGGCGGCAATGGGCTCAAGGGAGGTGAGGAATGAGGGGTGTTGTTCAATATAGCGCTCCAGCATGCCGCGATATTTCATTACCAGCTTGAGGGCTTTTGGTTCCAGGTTGGACGAGGCGCGGATGTATAAATCCGTCTCCTTTACCACCGCCTTAAACGAGGTCAGGTCTTTATCTTTAACCCAGTGGCGATAGCTCCTAGGTTGGTACATTGGCTAAAAATGTACCTCCATGGCTCGCGGGGGGCAAGCCTTTATGCATAGCCCGCAGGCGACACATTTTTCGTTAAGAAAGTTGACCCGCCTGGTGGTGGGGTCAACCTCAAAGGCGCCGGAGGGGCAGATGGTGACGCAGGCACCGCAGTGGGTGCACCTTTCCTCGTTGCGGATAAAATTCTGGCTCAGCGATTCTATTCTTACCCCGGTCTCGGTCAGATACCTGATGCCCTTGTCGTACTCTTTCTGCTCGCCGCTCAGTTCCAGCACCAGCAGCCCTTCCTCCTCGGGGGTGACAAATGCCTTTAAAATATTAAATTCGAGGTCGTAGTCCTTAGCCAGCCGGCAGACTATGGCACGCTCCACAATTCGCTTGGGGAAGTGCAGGACTATTCTTCGGGAAACAGCCATCTTTTCTCCTTTTTGCCCTTTTATTCCAGCGGGCGTTCCTTGAGCGGCTTAAGGGTTATCCCTGATTCCACCCCGGGCAGGGGTGCTACCGGCTCAGTCAAGAAGAATTTGCCGGACTTTATCCACTCCTTTAAGACATTGGCGATCTCTACTGCCCTCGGGTAGCTGGAGAGGGAGGCGGTGGGCACCTCTTTACCCTTAAGCTTTACCTTGCCGCTCCTGAGCTGGGCGTAGCTGACTTCGCCAAGGATATCCGCTTTCAGGTTGGGGTAGTCTTTGGCATAATCAACGACAGCGCCTAAAATCTCGTCATCGGTTACGGTGGTATAGCCTAGGATTTCCTCCGAGAGTATGGGGATGGGTACGCCAATGCCTACGGTCAGGGTAGTGCCGTAGCCGAGCATACTGGTTCCCACCAGCCACCTCGGGCTCATCTGTTTCAGGTCGCCTATTACAGCCAGAGCCCCCGCCCCCCTCGTGGGGACACCCTTTTCGGTGCGGGGCACATCTGGGTTGTGCTGGGTGCCGTGCCAGGCGACAAAGCCGGTGCCGCCCCCCAGGAATATCTTGGTGCCGATGCCGATAGTTTTATAATAGGGGTCGTTAAGCAGGGGGGAGAGCTGCCCGGCGGTGGCATAATTTATATTACCCAGCTTTGCCCGCAACACACCCATATAGGTATAGATTGTTGTATCTGAGGTATTTGCCGCCACGTTATAATTCTGGTAGGCATTCCTGATGTTAAACAGTATAGCCTCGTTTATGTCCTTTATATTAATCCAGGTCTCAAGCCTTTTCCTGGGGTAGCAGTCGGTGCCGTAGGCGGTCGCCACCAGCCTGATATCCTTGCCGGCGGCAAGCTCCTCAATCACATGCCCGCCCCCGTAGTTAAACTCGCCGGGGTGGACCTTATTTCTGGGGTCATCATCGGGGAGGGCGTTGGCGCCGATAAATAGGTCTACCGCCGCCAGGCCGGCATAAGCCGGGACGTCGTTAAGAGAGACTCTGCCCCCGCCGAACTTGATTCTTGGCTTGGCATGCCCGGTATTAAGATAGGCGCCAGATGAGCACATTGGGCCGAAGGTGCCGGTGGTGACCACGTCTACCTCCTGGGCTGCCTTCTTAATGCCCTTGTCCCGGGCAATGCCTATTATCTCCTCGGCGGTGACCACCACCACCGTGCCCTTTTTTATCTTCTCGTTTATTTCAGCGATTGTTTTTGCCATATCTCCCAGATGATAGTATTAAACCAAAGGCTTGTCAATTTGCCTCTTAGGTTGAAGCCCACCTTACCATAAGCTATAATCGGGGGTAAGATAGCAGGAGGCAGTCTTGCTTAAAACTCATAGCTGCGGCGGGCTTCGCAAAGAAAATATTGGCTCTGAAGTGGCACTGGCGGGGTGGGTGGACCGCCGCCGGGACCACGGGGGGCTGATTTTCATTGACCTGCGTGATAGAGAAGGCATAGTTCAGGTGGTATTCAACCCTGAAACATCGCCCGATTGCCATAAGATAGCCAGCGATATGCGCAGCGAATACGTAATTAGGGTCAGCGGCAAGGTTGCCCCCCGCCCTAAGGGAACGGAGAACACTAAATTGCCCACCGGTGATATTGAGGTTATCGCTGATAGTGTCACCATACTTAATCCGTCAAAGACACCGCCCTTTTATATCAATGAAGAGGTTGAGGTGGAAGAGAATCTCAGGCTGAAGTATCGCTACCTTGACCTGAGGCGGGCTCGGATGAAAGAGAACCTTCTCCTTCGCCACCGGGTGGTGAAATTTATGCGTGATTTTCTATCGGCTCGGGGGTTTATTGAGATAGAAACACCCATTCTGATTAAGAGTACCCCTGAGGGGGCTCGTGACTATCTGGTGCCCAGCCGTATCCAGCCGGGGAAGTTCTATGCCCTTCCCCAGTCGCCCCAGCAAATAAAACAGCTACTGATGGTCGCCGGGTTTGAGAAGTACTTTCAGATAGCCAAGTGCTTCCGTGACGAGGACACAAGGGCTGACCGCCAGCCTGAGTTCACCCAGCTTGATATAGAGATGAGCTTTGTTGAGGAGGAGGATATCCTTGACCTGCTTGAGGAGCTTTTCACCTCACTGGTGGAGACGATTAAGCCCGAGATACAGCTGGTAAAGCCCTTCCCCCGCCTTAGCTACGCCGAGGTGATGGAGCGTTACGGTGAGGATAAGCCCGACCTGAGGTTCGGGCTGGAGCTTAAGGATTTGACCGATATCGCCGTTAAGTCTGACTTTGCCGTCTTTCGCTCTGCCATTGACCAGGGGGGTAGGGTGAAGGGCATTTGTGCCCCCGGCTGCGGGGATTATAGCCGCAGTCAGCTTGAGGAATTGAATAAGCTGGTGCGGAGCCTCGGTGCTGGAGGCCTGGTAACCATGGCGCTGGGCAGCGGAGGTGGCAAGCTGGATGGGCTAACCATGGAGATGGTAAAGTCCGTTGCCGCCAAGTTTCTGACTATGGACCAGATTAAGCAGATGGGGCAGCGTTTGGGGGCTAATACGGGAGACCTGCTGCTTATCGTTGCCGGCAAAGCGGAAATAGTTGATACGGCGCTGAGCGGGCTGCGCCAGGAGATGGGACGTCGGCTTGGGCTTGCCGACCCCAATCTTTTTTCCTTCGCCTTTATTGTGGATTTCCCCTTACTACTGAAGAATGAAGAGGCAGGGCTTTGGGAGCCAATGCATCACCCCTTTACCGCCCCCAAGGACGAGGATATACCGTTAGTTGACAGCGCTCCGGAGAAGGTGAGGGGTAAGCACTACGACTTTGTTCTCAACGGCTATGAGATTGCCGGCGGCAGCATCAGGATTCACACCAGCGAGCTTCAGAGGAAGATATTCAGGTTGCTGGGCTATAGCGATAAGGAGATTAACGAGCGCTTCGGGCATCTGCTTGAGGCTTTTGACTACGGCGCCCCTCCCCACGGCGGTGTTGCCCCCGGCATTGACCGCATTGTGATGCTGCTGGCGGGCGAGGAGACAATCAGGGAGGTTATTGCCTTTCCCAAGAACCAGAGCGCTACCGATTTAACCTTTGACGCCCCCTCGCCGGTCAGCGAAGAGCAGCTAAAGGAATTGCACCTGCGCCTGCGGGAGGAAGAATGAAGGTAACAAAAGAAAAAGAGGAAAATCGCCAGGTATTTCTCAGGGTTGAGATGGAGCCGGCTGAGGTGGAGAAGCATCTGGAGGAGTCTTACCGCCAGCTGGTTGATAGAGCCAATATCCCCGGCTTTCGTAAGGGGAAGGCATCACGGGACGTACTGGAACGCCATATAGGCAAGGAAGGCCTTCTTGAGGAGGCGCTAAATCATCTGCTCCCTCAGGCTTATGAGGAGGCGATTAAGGAGCAGGGGATTGAGGCTTTCGCCCGCCCTTCCATTGAAATAGAGCAGACTGACCCCCTGGTATTTAAGGCGACAGTCCCGCTAGAACCTGTAATCAAGCTTGGCGATTACCATCAGATTCGTCTCACCCCAAATCCGGTAGAGGTGACCGAGGATAATATTAAGGCCGTGATGGAACAGCTGCGCCGTCAGCACGGCACCTGGGAGCCTGTGGAGCGTGAGGTAGGCTTTGATGACCTAGTGAGCTTAGACATTGAAAGTAATATAGAAGAAAAGCCGTTTATAAACCAGCAGGGGGTCCAATATCAGGTCCTCCGTGACTACCCCGTCCCCGCGCCCGGCTTTGCCGAGCAGCTAGTTGGGGTGAAGGGTGGTGAGGAGAAGGAGTTTAAGCTCAAGCTCCCTGAAGATTACCCCAGGGCTGAGGTAGCGGGAAAAGAAGCTAACTTTAAGGTAAAGGTCAGCGAGATAAAGCAGCTGAAGCTCCCCCCGCTGAATGATGAATTTGCCGCCTTGATTGAACCTGAGTTGAAGACCCTGGACTCGCTGCGGAAGAAAGTCTCAGAAAACCTGCGTCTCAGGGCTGAGGAGAAAAGCAGGGAGGAGTTTGAGGAGCGACTGGTTGATAGTGTGGCTGAGCAGAGCCAGGTGGAATTTCCACCGCTTCTGGCTGATATGGAGATTGCCCAGCTCCTTGAGCAGCAGGCAAGGTGGATGCAGGCAACCGGCGGCCAGACTAACAAGAGTGGGGAGGAATTGCGGGAGGAGATGCGTCCGCTGGCAGCAAAGAGGGTTACCCGCTCGTTGGTTTTGGAGAAGGTCGCCGAGGAGGAGAAGATTAAGGTTAGTGATGATGAGATACACGCCGAGATGGAAAAGCTGGCGCCGAATATTACCGACAATAAGGACGAACTGCAGAAGTTTTTAGATTCGCCCCAGGCTCATAGCTCGGTTGAGCAGCTAGTGGCACGGCGAAAGGCGATACAGCGGCTGGTGGAAATAGCCGGAGGCTCAAAGAAGGTGAGAAAAAGTAAGGAATGAGTTATAATTATATGACACTATTTCCCAGGGGGAGGAGAGAAATGAATGGTCAACCGATGAACGTGATACCGATGGTGATTGAAAGTGGTGCCAGGGGGGAGCGGGCCTTTGATATATACTCGTTGCTGCTGAAGGAGCGGATTGTTTTCCTGGGTATGCCGATTAATGACCAGGAGGCTAATGTTGTTATTGCTCAGCTCCTCTATCTTGAGCGGGAGGACCCGGACAAGGATATAAGCCTCTATGTTCACTGCCCCGGTGGTATCATCTCCGCCGGTCTGGCTATTTATGATACCATACAGCTCATAAAACCTGACGTCTCCACTATTTGTGTCGGGCTGGCGGCGAGTATGGGGACACTGCTTCTCTGTTCCGGGACTAAGGGCAAGCGCTATGCCCTGCCCCACTCCACTATACACCTGCACCAGGCGTTTGGTGGCGCCCAGGGGCAGGCCGCCGATGTGGAGATTGCCGCCCGGGAGATTATGCGCATGCAGGAGCTAATCCGTAATATTTTAGCTAAGCACACCGGTCAGCCGATTGAAAAAATAGCCCATGATACCGACCGGGACTTCTACCTTAACCCGGAGCAGGCGGTGGAATACGGCATTATCGATGAAATCCTGCTCAAGCCGTCAAAGTAGCTATAGCTTTTGCTTGTAAAGCTCCTGGTAGCGCTGAGCCAGTTCCCCTAGGGTGGGTAAAGCCTCTCTGGCTCCTATTTTAGCAATACAGAACTGGGCTACAATATTGCCCAGACGGCCGCATTCCTCAAGACCTTTTCCCTTAACTACCCCGTAGAGAAATCCGGCGGCGAAGGCATCACCGGCGCCGGTGGTATCCACCCCAGCCCCCATATCTGGGCTCAAGGGTTCAACTATATGTTCATCCTCGGCGTCTTTGATATAGCCGACGGCGGTCACATTGTCCAGTTTTCCCCCTGTGCCCAGCGTAACCACCACCTTCTGGCAGCCCTGCCTGAGACAGCTTTCAGCCCCGGCGATAACATCCTTCCCCGTTAGTTGCCGCATCTCACCCTGGTTAAGGAACAAGAGGTAGGTCCTGTTAAGTATCGGGGCCAGGTTTTGAAGCCCCTTGACGGCATATAGCGCCCCGGGGGCGAAGCTGAGCTTGACCGAAGAGTCCAGCCTGTCCACTAATTCCAGCACTACCTTGAACTGCCTGTCATCGGCAAAGGAGGAGAGGTGGAGCATCCCCGCCCCGTTGATATAGGCAGGGTCAA
>CAZUHO010000006.1:0-22216 GCA_964620725.1 uncultured Dehalococcoidales bacterium | reverse complement strand
CTCTAACATTATATAACTCAGCTTCCTTAGAGTTTGACTTTATCATATATAGATATAATTTGTCAAGATTTTGGTTATACGGCGAAATCTATTTATACCATTTCCAGGGATTAGGAAAGAATCGAGGAACCCGCTTAAGGTAATCATCGTATGGCTTACCAAAACGTTCTCTCAACTCTGGCTCTTCGACAAACTTGGCATGCAAGTAAACGACTACACCATACAAAATGGCAATGACTAATAAAGAGGGCGAGTAATAGAATACAGCCTCACCGAGTAGAGCCAGTAGTCCCCCCAGAGCCATTGGATTCCTTGAAATTCTATAAGGGCCACTGATGATAAACACCTTGGGTGGCAATTTAGGATTAGGCGTGCCTTCACCTTTAGCTTTGAAGAGAAAAATCGTCCAGAAAACTAAGACTACCCCAACTAGAGCAAGAAAAGCACCAACTAGGACAACTAGAATTGAACCGGCTAACACATTTGGGTAATGAAAGTAGAAAGAGTCAATAAACTTACCCAGCAAGGGAGAGACAACCCATATAGCTAAAGCAACACCAATATAGGTCGCTAGCTCAATGAACTTACTCTTACTCATAAAATACCTCAGCGCAATTCATAGCTTTGGGCAAGCCCACCTTTATAGTATAGGTAATTCATTGACAGGTGGCAAAGGGCGCAGTAATATAGCCAACAGGATGCTAGCCAAGGTAAAGACCTGTGCTATAGTCGGGCTGGAGGGGGCTATTGTCGAGGTTGAGGTAGATATTTCGGCGGGGCTGCCCTCTTTTACCATAGTGGGGCTGCCCGATACCGCTGTCCAGGAAGCCAAGGAGCGGGTGCGCGCCGCCATTCGTAATTCAGGCTTTTCCTTCCCCATGAAGCGCATCGTGGTCAATCTGGCTCCGGCTAACCTCAAGAAGGCGGGGCCGGCTTATGATTTGCCCATCGCCGTCGGCATCCTCCTCAGCTCAGAGCGATTTTCCGCCGATGTTTCCCCAACCATCCTCCTCGGTGAACTATCCCTTGACGGCAAGCTGCGCCACACCAACGGCATCCTGCCCATGGTCGCCCTGGCTCAGCAGGAAAAGGTGCCTATTGCTATCGTCCCTGAGGCTGATGCCCAGGAAGCGTCCTTGATAGAAGGCACCAAAACCATACCCTTTGCCTCACTATCCCAGCTGGTCAGCTACTTTCGGGGAGAGATACCAGCCCCGGAATATAAGCGCCAGGAAGTCACGGAGAAGGAGCACGCCACACCCACTCCACCCGCCACCGACCTTGCCTACATTAAGGGGCAGGAGCACGTCAAGCGAGCCCTGGAGGTGGCGGCTGCCGGCGGGCATAACCTGATAATGATGGGGCCACCGGGCAGCGGCAAGACCTTGCTGGCTCGCTCCCTGCCCTCGCTGCTGCCGCCAATGACCACCGAAGAAGCCCTGGAGGTTACCAAGATATATAGTGTAAGCGGCTTGTTACCGGCAGATATCCCCCTCCTCAGACAGCGCCCCTTCCGCTCCCCCCACTACACCATCTCCAACGCCGGGCTGGTGGGTGGTGGGCACTGGCCTAAACCGGGTGAAATAAGCCTCAGCCACCGCGGCGTTCTATTCCTTGACGAGCTCCCCGAATTCGGGCATGCCGTTCTTGAGGTACTGCGCCAGCCCTTGGAAGACAGGGTAATCACCATCAGCCGGGCGCAGGGGAGTGTAACCTTCCCGGCAAACTTCATGCTGGTGGGAGCAATGAACCCCTGCCCCTGCGGCTACTACGGTGACCCTTTCAAGCGGTGCACCTGCTCCCCCGGTCTGGTCGCCCGCTATCAGAAGCGGGTCAGCGGGCCGTTCATTGACCGCGTTGATATCTTCATTGAGGTGCCGCACATTGACTACGAGAAGCTGGCTGACGATAGGCTGGGGGAGGAATCGGAGAAGGTTCAAGCCAGGGTTGAAGCCGCCCGCACCCTACAGGGGGAGCGCTTTAACGGGACAAAGCTAACCTGTAATGCCGAGATGACACCAACCGAGGTCAGGGAGTTCTGCCAGGCCGAGGAATCAGCCCAGAGCCTGCTTAAGGCGGCAATGAAACAGCTTTACCTCTCCGCCCGCGCCTTCCACCGCATCCTCAAGATAGGGCGTACCCTCGCCGACATGGAGAATACCGATATAATCAAAGCCCATCACCTGGCGGAGGCCATCCAGTACCGGCCGAGGAGTCTGGTGTAGCCCTCTACCTTATAACTGAGGATGTCGCCTCCACCCCGTTTCCCTGACGAAACAAAAAGCCACTAACCCCAGAAGTCCAAAAGCCGCCCAGAGGAAGAAGGGGAAGTTTGCATTAGCCTGCTCCAGGCTGTTACCCAGGGGAGGGGCAATAAAAGAGCCTAAATTAAGAATAGTTTGCGTCAGTCCTACGGCTGTCCCGGCGTATAATACCCCAACCCCCTTTGTCTCCGTGCTCATGGTGAGACAGACTCCCATAAACCCGTCACGAGCCACGCCCAGCATTATCATCAGCACCCAAACCATGGCGCCGCCAACCAACGGCAACAGAGCCACTCCCACCACGGTAATTAGCAGTACCGGGAAGAGGACCACCTTCCTCAAACCAAGCCTGTCGGCTAACAAAGCCAGCGGGATAGCTCCCAGGGTACTGACCCCATTAAAAGCGGCTAAGGTGCCGTCAGCGCTGGCTACCGTCCAGCCGCTTTGACGAAGATAGAGGGGTAAGTAACCAATCACTCCCTGAATACAGCCGACATAGCCTAACATAGTCAAACCGATAAGCCAGATAGCCTTGAGAGGAAATACGCGCGATATCGCCTGGCGCAGGGGCACACCACCCCCGGAACCTGCCGAGCCAAGCTGCTCAGGCCCCCTCACGGCGAAAAGCCAGAGCAGGCCGATTACGACTGATATGCCGCCATACAGGAACATCACGTTATTCCAGCCGCCAAGCAACGGCGATATTATGGTGGCACTTATCATTGCCCCCACGGCATAGCCGAATCCCATGCCTGTTGACACAACGCCGTTGGCGAGGACGAGCTGTCTTCCCGAGAACCAGGTGGCAGTGGTCTTAAACACACTGGCTGGTAGAATCCAGGCCGAGAGACCGAAAAAGAAGGTGATTAATGCCAGGCTGGTGAAGTCCCCGGCGATGCCCCTCATGGCACCAGCCAGCCCCGCCACGATACAGGCAATACCCATGACACGCTTTGCCCCGTAGCGGTCAGACAGCAACCCACCGACGACGACAATAAACAAAGCAGCCAGGGCAGGTACGCCCCAGACCACACCTACTTGCACCAGGTTCAAGCCAAGGTCCTTTACTATCTCGTCGAAAAGGACCGTCATGCAAATCTGTTGCATGGCAAAGGTAAAGGTGAAGCTCAGTGCCGCCAGGATAAGCACGTACCACTTGTAATTTGAGCCGCTACTTTTACTATTAACAATGCTCACTGCTGAAACCGCTCTTCAACAACAGTCAAGGGTTCAAAAATAGCTTATCACCGTGGGGTTATCATAGGGAGTGTAGCGAGTATAGGGCAAGGGAATCAAAATAGCCCTTCTCTTCGCCCTTGCCCTTTTGTACGCCAAGCTAAATAAAGGTAAATATCAGCCTTATTTAACCTCAACGGTAGCACCGGCGGCTTCCAGCTTCTGCTTTGCCGTCGCTGCTTCCTCTTTGTTAATCCCTTCCTTTACCGTCTGAGGTGCACTCTCCACGAAGTCCTTTGCCTCTTTCAGTCCCAGGGTAGTCAGCTCCCTCACCGCCCTGATGACGCTAATCTTATTGGCGCCTATTTCCTTGAGGACAACGGTGAACTCCGTTTTCTCCTCATCGGCTGGAGCGGCGGCCTCGCCTGGGGCGGCTGTCGCTGCCACCGGGACGGCGGCACTAACACCAAACTCGTCCTGCAACGCATTGACCAACTCCGCCAGCTCAAGCACCTTCATATTCTTTATTGTCGCCATTATCCCTTCAATGGCCGGCGACCTCTTCACTGGTTTTGCCGGTTTCTTGGCTTCCGCTTTAGGCTCAGGCTTCTTAGCTTCTGGCTTAGCCTCGGGTTTCTTTGCCTCTGGCTTGGCTTCAGGCTTTTTCACCTCTGCCTTAGGCTCCTCTGCCTTGGCTTCGGGCTTCTTAGCTTCTGCCTTAGGCTCAGGTTTAGGCTCTTCTGCCTTGACTTCAGGTTCTTCTGCCTCAGCTTCAGCTTCAGGCTCTTCAGCCTTGGCTTCAGGTTCCTCTGCTTTAGCTTCGGGCGCTTCGGGTGCTTCCGCCTCTGCCTTAGCCTCAGGTTCTTGTTTAACTTCTGCTTCCTCTTCTTGTTTGGCTTCCTCTTCTGGCATATTATCCTCCCTCCAATTGTTGAATCCTTGCTTGAAGCACCCCCACCATTCCCTGCATAGGGGCGCTAAGATAGCTGACCAGTGCCACCATAGGCCTCTGCACCTCAGCCAAAATCCTGGCTATCAATGCCTCGGTTGATGGTATTGCCGAAAGGGTCATTATTTCATCTGAAGTGAGCAGTTTCTCCGGTAAAAAGCCTCCCTTTATACTCATAACTGACTTGGTGGACTGAATATAGCCGGCTAAGACCCTGGCTGGCTCGAGTATATCACCATAGCCAAAGGCAATAGCCACCGGACCGTCAAAGAAGCTTGTCAGCTCCTCCCTGCCCGCCTTCTGGGCGGCAATCCGAGCCAGGGTATTCTTCACCACCTTATACTCAACACCCGCTTCCCTCAGCCGGTGGCGCAGTTCGTTCATCTCAGCGGCTGATAACCCCCGGTAATCGGTTAGAATACCGATACTGCACCGGGAAAAAACCTGCTCCAGGTTATCAACAGCCTTGATCTTCTTTTCCGTGGGCATCGCACGTCACCCCCTTAAAAAATAAGTCCTTGCGCCTGCCGCACAAGGACTCACCATTCAAGCCCTTTTCCTCGGCAGGCAATTAAGCCAAATCGGCACCTACTGTCTCAGGAAACCTATTTTATCCTATTTTACTACTTTATCGGCTCAAAAGCAAAAAATGTCCTCTCCACCTCCTCCATAACACCACCCTTTTTCTCTACTATCATCGGCGGTATTTCAAAGACAGCCAGCCTGACGGTATCGCCTTCTTTAAGCTGCCCCTCTTTGCAGTTAATGACGCGGGAGATAAGCTTGCGTCCCTCGCCCAGGTCAATTCGGGCATGAATCAGGGGAGACTCAAAGCCAAGAGGGACTCCGGCTACCTCTTCGGTAATATCAAGCACCTTCCCCTCAGTGGGCAGGTCCACCCACTCTAAATCCTCCGAATTACACTTGGGGCAGACAACCCGGGGTGGGAAAGGCGCACTACCGCATTTCTTACACCTGGTGGTGGTAAACCTCTTCTGCTTCAGGTTTTCATAAAACGGATGAATTCGGTTAAACTCCTTAGCCTCAAAGGGATAAAGGTCCAAGGTGGATGGATATAAACCTTCCAAAATTGGTACTCCCGGTACTGGCATAACTCCCCCCCTTACTATTTAATTCTTAGGGTTCTCTCCCGTAAATAAGCATGGTATGCTCAACATTGAGTCCGCTCAAGTTGTGCGTCAGCCCTATCTCAGCGCCCTCTACCTGCCTTATGGCTCTTCCCTGTAGCTGGTAGAGCATCTCGCGCGCCTGGCGGATGCCGGTAGCGCCAAAGGGATGCCCGCAGGAGAGAAGCCCACCATCGGTATTCACTGGAATCTTGCCGCCAAAATCATTCTGCCCTGATTCTACGAATGGTCCACCCTCCCCCTTCTTGCAGAAACCTAAGTCCTCCATCTCAACAATCTCGGAGATAGTGAAACAGTCATGGGTCTCGGCAACATCGATATCATCAGGGCCAACCCGCGCCGTCTCATAAGCCCTTTTAGCTGCCGCTCTCAGGTGAGCCCAATCACCCAGATGTTCGCCGGGCCAGTTCATCGACATGCTGTGAAGTGATGCCTGAGCCGCTCCCCTGACATAAACCAGGGGTCTATCGGTGAGCTCCTTCGCTTTCTCTTCATAAGTCAGGAGTACGGCGGCACAACCGTCGGTGATAGGGGTGCAGTCAAAGAGGCTAAGGGGAGGAACTATCGGCCTGGCTGACATCACCTCTTCCAGTGTAACCTCCTTATGAAAATGCCCCTTCAGGTTGTTAGAGCCGTTTCTGCGGTTCTTGACCGAGACGGCTGCCAGTTGTTCCTTGGTGGTTCCATAGTGTTTCATATGCTCCTGAGCCGTCATACTAAAGAAGGGGGGTGGCAGTCCCATTCCCTGGGCTCCATCCCAATCATGGTCTATGGAAGCCAGCTCGCTGTAATAGGTCTCCCACCTCTGAGGTGTATATAGCTTCTCGCCGCCGCCTACCATCACAACATCAGCCAGCCCTGCCTTTATCAGCCCAGTCGCCAGAATAATACCAGCACTGCCACCGGCACACAAAGTATCCACCCTGGTGCACATACTGGTTGGTTTAATACCTAGGCGCTCGGCTATTACTGGTGCGATATTGACCTGAAAGGCACTCCGCCCACAATAGGAGGAGGCAAATAGAAGACCGTCTATGTCCTCCTTCTTAAGCGCCGGGACCTCATCAAAACACTCCTTGGCTGCTTCCTGAGCCATATCTAGTATGCTTGCCTCCCTCACCCCCCACTGGCTCATGCCGCCACCAATAATGCAAACGTTTCTCTCTGGCATATTAACCCTCCTTACCTTACTTAACCCTTCTTGAACTCGTAGGCAAGCCTACCGTTGGGCAATTTTAGCGGGCTTACCGTTAAGCTCATGCCAACCTTGATATCCTTCTCCTCAATATCCCGGCTCAAACGGGCAAGAATCTGAACACCGTCAAACTCGCCCAGAGCCAGGGTGTAGGGTGCGTCGGCTTCAAAACCGGTTGGTCCGTAATTCACCTTGGTATAACTTCTCAACTCACCCTTCCCCCCAACCTCAAACCACTCCACCTCGCTTGATAGACAACTCGGGCAATCCGCCTTGGGTGGGAAGTAGGTAGTGCCACACTGTTTACACCTGGTTGCCATTACCTTACCCGACTCAAGGTAGTTTATAAATTCCGCCGTTTTTGCCTCAGTGGTAAAGCTAACCGTGCCAAAATTCTCAAAGCCCACTGGCTACCTCCTGAGAATGGTTACATTTCCGTACTGCCCGATGCCACCGATGTTATGAACCAGGCCTACCTCCGGCTCTTTCACCTGAGCCTCGGTAGCCTCCCTCCTGAGCTGGCGGACAATGGTTCTGAGCTGTGAGCCACCGGTAGCACCGATAGGATGACCTTTAGACAAGAGACCGCCGTCAACATTTACCGGCATCTTGCCATCGACATAGGTCTGCTTATCCTCAATCAAGCCCACTCCTTCCCCAGGCTTGGCGAAGCCAAGGTCTTCATAAGCTAAAATCTCGGATATGGTAAAGCAATCGTGAACCTCGGCGACATCAACATCCTGGGGTCCGATACCAGCCATTTTATACGCCTGCTTGCCTGCTTCCTGAGCGCACATCAGTCCGGTAAGCGACTTCCTCCCCGCCATGCTCATGGTGTCGGTTGCCGCTCCCAGACCGATAATCCAGATGGGGACTTTACACGACCCCTTAGCCACATCCCCCCTGGCAACTATGGTACAGGAAGCACCGTCAGCGTTGGCGCAGCAATCAAACTTCTTCAGCGGGCTGGTGATTACCTCCGAGTTCATAATATCCTCCAGCCCCAGCTCCTTACGATAGGTGGCTTTAGGGTTAGACGCCCCGTAGTGCGAATTCTTAACCCGCACCTTAGCCAGGTGCTCCTCGGTAGTTCCGTATTTAGCCATATGAGCCCGGGCATAGAGGGCATAACCGGCGGGCATGGTCAAGCCGAAGGGCGACTCCCATATTATGTCCCCTCCCCTCCCCATCCTCTCGGCAGCCTCACGGGAGGAGAGCTCCGACATCTTCTGAAAACCTATCACCGCTACCGTCTTGTGCAGCCCGGCCGTTATCATTGACCAGGCTATTCTCAAGCCGGTGCTGCTGGAGGAACATACCGTCTCAACATAGAAGGCTGGCTTGGGGGTCAGTCCTAGATACTCCGATATCAAGCCGGCCGGTGAACGCTGTTTATCATACTCCGGTGCCGAGCAAATAATGGAGGCGTCTATATCCTCAGCGGTAATATCCAGACCATCCATCGCTTCCTTAAAGGCTTCAAAGGATAGCTCCCTGATATTTACCCCGCACTGACGGCTAAATGCCGTCTGACCGGCACCGACAATAGCAACCTCTGCCATAGATATCCCCTTTCTTTATGTCAACCACTAGTTAAAGCTAAGGTTGTTTTAAGGTCCAGCTTCAGACCGGGTCCCATGCTCGTGGTTAAGGTGGCACTTCTAACATACTGACCCTTGGCACCGGCGGGCTTAGCCTTCACCACCGCCTCCACCACCGCCGTCAGGTTGCCCATCAACTTGTCCTCGTCAAAACTAATCTTGCCCAGAGGGAGATGGATAATGGCTGACCTGTCCAGCTTAAATTCAACCCGCCCCTTTTGGGCTTCGTCTATTGCCCTGGATATGTCGTCAGCAGCTACCACTGTGCCCGACTTGGGGTTAGGCATCAATCCCCTCTTGCCCAGAATTTTCCCCAGCCGGCTTACCTTGCTCATCATATCCGAGGTAGCGATGGCAATATCAAAATCCAGCCACCCGTCCTCAATCTTCTTAATCAGCTCGTCGCCGCCAACGGAATCGGCTCCGGCGGTCTCAGCCGCCTTAACCGCCTCGCCCTGGGTAAAAACTATGATGCGTATCTTCTTGCCCAAGCCGTGGGGCAGGAGGGCAACGCCACGGACCTGCTGGGTGGCATCACGGGGGTCAACACCCATCCGGAGGTGAAGCTCAACCGTCTCGTCAAACTTGGTATGAGCCATCTTCTTAGCCAGTTCAATAGCCTCCTGGGGTTGATAGAACTTTGCCTGGTCTAAATCTTTTACCGCCTCAAGATATTTCTTGCCGTGCTTGGCCACTCTATTCCACCTCAATCCCCATACTTCGGGCGGCGCCTTCAATAATTCGCTCTGCGGCTTCAATGCTGGTAGCATTCAAGTCCTTAAGCTTAATCTGGGCGATTTCACGAAGCTGAGCCCGGGATATCTTACCCACACTCTCACTACCCGCCGCCCCCGACCCCTTCTCCAAGTCCAGCGCCTTCTTCAGTAAATCACTAACCGGCGGGGTTTTGGTAACAAAGGTAAATGACCTGTCCTCGTAGACGGTTATCTCAACGGGAATAATAGAGCCAGCCTGCTTGGCGGTGCGCTCGTTATACTGCTTGCAAAAGGCCATAATGTTAAGCCCGTGCTGCCCCAGGGCAGGACCCACCGGCGGCGCCGGGTTTGCCTTCCCCGCCTGAATCTGCAATTTAATTACCGCCTTAACCTTTTTCGCCACTAGAGTTTCTCCACCTGCAAGAAGTCAAGCTCAACCGGCGTCTCCCGTCCGAAAAGGGACAGAAGCACCTTGACCTTGCCCTTAGCTGTGTTTATATCATCCACCACCCCCACAAAATCAATAAAGGGACCACCGGTCACCCTCACGCTCTGCCCCTTACGGAAGCCGACCTTAACCTTCGGCGCTTCGGCTGCCATCTGTTTCGAGATCTTATTGACCTCCTCCTCCTGGAGGGGGGTGGGCTTATTGCCGCTACCGACAAAACCGGTGACGCCAGGGGTATTACGCACTATATTCCAGCTCTGGTCGGTCATCTTCATCTGGACCAGGATGTAACCGGGCAGTATCTTCTTATCCACATTACGCCTCTGCCCATCCCTGACCTCAATCTCAACCTCGGTGGGTATAACAACGTCGGCGATTTCATCCCCGCCGTCCATAAGCTTGATACGCTGCGCCAGGTTCTTCTTAACCCGCTCCTCATAGCCGGAGTAGGTATGAATCACATACCATTCTTTTTGATTCTTCTCTGCCACCGCTAACCTCATTTAAACCAAGACCATAGAAAATACAGATTCTCCCTTTACTTCACAATTAAGCATAAGATAGAGAAACAAGCCTTCATTGACCCAAAAAGAAGTTTTGGACTATTTCATAAAAACCTAAATCAGCAGACCCCAAAATTATGCCCACGACAACGGCCACGACCAGCACCAGGAAGGTTAAATAAGCCGCCTCTCGTCTGGTGAGCCAAGTAACCTTCTTTAACTCGGCTATAATATCACCGACGATTTTAAACCGGGAACGCTTGGGAGGAGCACCATGATAAGTCATTAGAGAAGTCCCGCCTATCCCTTAATTGCCCACCACTATTTTGTCTCCCGATGAAGGGTATAAGTGCGACAACGGGGGCAATACTTTTTAAGTTCTAAACGCTGGGGGTCATTCCTTTTGCTCTTAGTCGTAGTATAGGTCCTCTCCTTGCAGTCAGTACAGGCAAGGTGGATGATAATTCGCGCTTCACCCTTTTTGGCCATTTTTACTCAATGATATTAGTAACGGTGCCAGCGCCTACCGTCCTACCTCCCTCTCTGATAGCAAAACGAAGACCCTTTTCCATAGCTACAGGGTAGATAAGCTTTATCTTCATCTTTATGTTGTCGCCGGGCATAACCATCTCCACCCCTTCCGGTAGCTCAATTGTGCCGGTAACGTCAGTAGTCCTGATGTAAAATTGGGGCTTATAGCCGTTAAAGAACGGGGTATGCCTGCCCCCCTCCTCCTTACTCAAGACGTATACCTCGGCATCAGCGTAGGTATGGGGCGTAATTGAGCCGGGCGCAGCCAGCACCATGCCCCGCTCTATATCCTCTCGCTCTACGCCGCGGAGCAGAACACCAACGGCATCCCCAGGCTCAACATAATCCAGCGTCTTATGGAACATCTCAAGGCTGGTAGCCACCGTCTTTTTGGTCTCCTTCAAGCCCACTATCTCAACCTCATCGCCGGCTTTAATTGTCCCTCTCTCCACCCTTCCTGTGGGCACAGTGCCCCGCCCCTTGATGCTGAAAACGTCCTCCACCGGCATCAAGAAGGGCTGGTCTTTGGGTCGGGTGGGGATGGGGATATAGCTATCTATGGCATCAAGTAATTCCCAGATGGCGCCGCACCACTGGCAATCCCGCTTACCACAGCCACACTCAAGAACCTTGGTGGCGCTTACCTTGATAATGGGGGTCTTATCACCGGGGAACTGGTACTTATTAAGCAGCTCCCTTACCTCCACCTCCACCAGCTCAAGAAGCTCTTTATCCTCCATAAGGTCTATCTTGTTAAGGGCAACCACTATAGAAGGCACCTCCACCTGGCGAGCCAGCAGGACATGCTCCCTGGTCTGAGGCATGGGACCATCAGGGGCGCTAACCACCAGGATAGCCCCGTCCATCTGGGCAGCGCCGGTTATCATGTTCTTGATGTAGTCAGCATGCCCAGGACAGTCAACATGGGCATAATGGCGCTTCTCGGTCTCATACTCAATATGAGCAATGGCGATGGTCAGTCCCCGCGCCTTTTCCTCGGGCGCATTATCAATAGATAAAAACTCGCGGTATTCGGTGGGACCACCCGCCTTGGAAAGCACCAGCGTTATCGCCGAAGTTAAGGTTGTTTTCCCGTGGTCAACATGACCGATAGTGCCCACGTTGCAATGGGGCTTGCTCCGCTCGAACTTCTTTTTTGCCATTTTTAACCTCCCTTGGCTCAGAGCCCACAACCAGATTCGAACTGGTGACCCCGTTCTTACCAAGAACGTGCTCTACCTACTGAGCTATGTGGGCTCCCATTCTAAATTATTTTTAGGCTACACTATATAGAGTGGAGGGGGCAGGATTCGAACCTGCGTAGCCATTTCAGGCGGCAGATTTACAGTCTGCTCCGATTAACCACTCCGGCACCCCTCCCCGCCACCAAATCCCAGCCCGAGAGGGGACTCGAACCCACTAACCTACCGATTACAAGTCGGTTGCGCTACCGTTGCGCTACTCGGGCAATTTCAATCAACGAAATATTATAAAGAATGGAGGATTTAAAAGTCAAGCTTAACGCCCCACGCCCCTCATTTCTTCAATAGCCCTGACCAGCCTCTGGCATTCAGGCAGGGTTCGGGGGGAGATACGCACATAGGCGGGCAGACCAAAGGAGGTGCAATCACGCACCAGAAATCGCCTCTGAAGCAGCTCACGGCGAAAACTGGGAGCATCACCCACCTCAAGCAGCAGGAAATTCGCCGCCGAGGGCACGGGGGGCAGTCCCAGGCGGCTGAGCTCGGCAACGAGATAGCCCTTCGCCTGCCTGAGCTTAACCTGGCACTCTTGCAAATAGCCCTCCGCCGCCACCACCGCAATCCCCGCCTGCTGGGCAACAGCGTTGACGTTCCACGGGGGGCAGAGGCGGCGCAGAGTGGCGATAATTTCCTCCCCCGCCACCCCGTAGCCAAGGCGAAGCCCGGCCAGAGCGTAGTCCTTGGTCATGGAGCGCAGGACGAGCAGCCTATTCCCCTTAATAATATCCCCCCTAATAATATCCACAGAAGACCACACATCATCAACAAAGGTAATATAAGCCTCATCCAGCACCAGCAGGGAATCCCCGCCGACGTCAAGGAGCTTCTTAAACTCCTCCAGCGAAAGATACTGCCCGGTGGGGTTATTGGGGTTGTCAATGAAGATGCCCTTGGGGCGGTGCTGCTGGATTAAACCAGCCGTCTCCCCTATATTTAGCTGGAAGCTCTTCTGGGCACGGCGTTGCTTTATAATAGACGCCCCTGAAATCTGGCAGGCGACCTCGTATTCACCGAAGGTAGGCTCAATGATAAGGACGGAATCCCCACGACCGAAGTAGGCGAGAGCCGCCAGGCGTATCAACTCCACGGAGCCGCTGCCAACGATGATGTTCTCCTCACTCACCCCCAGTTTATCCGCCAGCAAACGCCTCAGCCCGCTAGCCCTGGAGTCAGGGTAGCCGCTGATGTCCGCCTTGCTTATAGCTTCTTTAATCCCCGGCGGCGGACCGAAGGGGTTCAGATTGGCACTGAAGTCAACGACCTCCTCAGGGGCAATACCCAGCGCCTCAAGCTCGGCGTAATCTATGCCGCCATGAGGAGAGGACTTCGTATTCTGCGCCTCAAACCTGGGCGTTAAAGACAAACTTCATCACCTCCACAACTAGGCAAAACCCACCCCAGAGCAGGCTAGATACCACCATCAACTTCACCGCCCGGGGTATGAGCCGGGGGGAGAGGGGGTTATTGGCATTACCCAGACGGTAATGCCCCACCTTCTCCAGCCGGGTCCTTAGGGCACCGGCAGCAGCGCTCATCGGCCAGCCAGCATTGATACTCTCGGTCCTGGCGTGGTCACGGAGCATAACCCGCCACGCCCTCTTGCCACCCATCCCCCACAAATAGGCAGCCGCCACCAGCACCAGTCCCGAAAGCCGTGCCGGGATGAAATTTAACACATCATCCAGCCTTGCCGCAAACTTCCCCAGATATTCGTATTTACCGTGATAGCCAATCATAGCGTCAATGGTATTCACCACCCGGTAGCCTATAGCCCCGGGCACACCAAAAAGGAGAAAAAAGAAAAGGGGGGAGATGACGCTATCGCTGGTGTTCTCCGCCACCGATTCTATCGTCGCCGATACCAGATGCGGCTCATCAAGCCGCCTGGTGTCCCGGCTGACCAGAGCCTTCACCTCAACCCTCGCCCTGCCCAGCTTGCCGCCCTCAAGAAGCTGTTTAATCTTTAAAGCCGAGCGGCGTAGCTCTTTTATGGAAAAGGTGGACTTAAGCAAAAAGGCGGCAACCAGAATATAGGCTATCGTGTTCAGCCCGTGGAGATAGGAAAGGAGAAAATAAGCCGGCAGAACAAAGATGGCCAAGACCAATACCACCACCGCCACCCCGTAGACAAGCTGAGCCCAATTCTTACGGCGGGGGGAAATCCTCAGCCCCAGGGAAGTGAGCTTCCCCATCCAGACCACGGGGTGCAGGGGGCGGGGGAACTCCCCAATACTCAGGTCAATAGCCAGCGCCAGGAGCAGAATGATTATGCCTTCCATTTTTTCTCAGGGCACCAGATTTTTCCAGCGGTAACCTCAATTTTCCCCAGCCTGGTATTGATGAGAAACATATCAATCTTTTCTTCCCCACTATCGGTATCAATAACAAAGCGTAGGCTCCTGAAATCCGAAGGCGTCCCTCTAATACAATCCCTCTTTTTTATACACGCTCCAGGATGGCCTTCCTTGTTGTTGCGCTCGGTGCAGAAAAGCTTACTTTTCCTGCCCCTCTTGATTAGATTCAGCGTCGGGGCGTCCGGTAGTCCGTGCTTCTGCCCCACAGAAATAATGCTGTATTCGGGATTAATAATCTTGAAAGCGGCTTCATCAACTCCGTTAACACTGCCATGGTGAGGCACCTTTAACACCCTAGCCGATAGCTTCTTCTTCGCCTGAGGCATATGCCTCATCATCTCCCAGCTTTCCTCCTCGGCGTCTCCGGTGAGGAGAAAGCTCCACCCCCCTGAGACAGTATTTCCTGCCGGCGTTAGCTTAAAGACAATACTCTGGTTGTTGGCGTTGCGTTTGGCGATTTCCGCCATGCGCTCGGCGTTCATTGCCAGGATGCGGCGCAGGTCTTTCAGGGTCAGGCGCCCCCTGCCTCCGGATAGTGTCTGCTTGTAGGGGAGATTGCTCATGCTCAAAGCCATCGTCTGTATAGCGCTATCCAGAATCTGTACGTCCGGCGCCATGAACTCAAGCCTGAAACCGTCAAAAATATCGAGAGGGGGCATGTCCTGGAGGGAGGGGTAGTAGATATTATCGGCATCAATGATGTGTTTTTGCATCAGCTCACTCAGCTCCTGGTTCTGGGCAACGCTCTGAATGATGAAGTCCATGGCTTGCAACTCGGTAGCCGAGGAGGGTGATATTTGAGCGCTCCCCTTTCTTAAGGGAGGAGCCCAGTCCGGGTCCGGCTTTGGCCCCCAATAATACCTGATGCACTTTTCCTTTCCCTTATTCCAGCTACCAGGCTTAGCGCTTTCCGATTTGAGTAAGTGCACCAGCCCGTTCACATGGTCTGCGTCAATGTGCGTTGCCACCAGCAGGTCTATGACCTCAACCTTCTCATGTTTAAGGTAGGCAGCCAGCCTCTTTGCCGCGTCGCGCTTTTCGCCACCGTCAACTACGATGCAGGCTTTCCTCCCCCCTTGGTTAAAGGTGACAACGGCACAGTCCCCATGAAAGACATCCAGAAAGGCTACATTCAATAGCATGCCAGTCAAGCCCCCTTATCAGACCGATTCAATCATCCTCAGGACATCAATCAGGCCTGCCCCCTGAAAATACCTTTCCCGACCAAGGTCGGTGCAGGTCTGCATCAAAATCTTCTTGACCTCGTCCGGGCGCCCGACGAAGTCCGGCTTAATCGACAGGAACTGAGCAACCGCCGCCGAGACATGCGGAGTAGCCATACTGGTACCGCTCAATGCCACTTCCTTGCTTTTGCTGGCAATGCCGGCAGAGTTTATCCTCTCCCCCGGCGCCACCACATCAGGCTTGAAGCGCCCATCGCCGGTAGGTCCCTTGGAGGAGAAAAAGGAGATGCCGTACTTATGAGGAAGAGTCTTGTGGGTGGAGCCTACAGTAATCACCTTTTCTGCGTTGCCGGGGTCGGATATCCCCATATCGAGAAAGGTGGGGAAATAGTCCAGTTCGTTGCCGCCGCTTATGGTAGCCAGAGTCTTGTAGCCGTCGTTGCTGGCAGCGATGCAGACAACCACCCCCGAATCCACCAGGCGGTTCGCCTCCTCACATTCCGGTGAAAAGCCACACCCATAACTGCCAACCGGGACCGGCCCGCCCAGGCTCAGATTAGCCCCATGGATTACCAGGTGCCTCGCCTCAAAATTTATCTTCCTTATGAGGTACATAGCCTCTATAATCATAAATGATGTACCGCCCTTTTTACCCAGCACCTTAAAATCGTAGAGCTTGGTCTTCGGTGCTATCTTGCGGATAATCCCGGCAACATGAGTGCCGTGTCCCACCGTGTCCTCGTATGGCTCATCGGTGAAATTGTAACTGTTATTCTTCACCACATGCGGCTCAGTCTTGAAATAGTCATGGTCAGCCTTGATGCCGGTATCAAGGACCGCCCAGCTTATCCCCTCCCCGGTGGCATTAAACAGCTGCTGAGCCGCTGAAGCCTTTATGGTGACTGAGGACTCGTCTACCATATGCATCATTTCCCTGTTGCGCCAGATTTTGAAGACCGATTTCTCCCTCGCCAGCTTATCCACCTGCTGCTTAGTAAGGTTAGCCATAACATAGCGGTCGGTAGCCCGGCTGCGCCTTACTCCCATGTCCTTTAATTTTTTGGTTATTTCTTCAGGCTTGTGCTCCCACCTGACGCCAATGATAACCTCCAATTTGCCTCCACCCTGTGCGGCAAAGGCCTCCCGCACCTCGGCGAGAACAACTGGCTCTTGCATGAATTTATCCTGTTGCATCGCAGACCTCCTTTCAGCCGTCTACCCCATTATACCACGCCAAGAAACTGCTTGATGACGTAAGTGCTAGGACTAAAGCGCCAGTAAAATAGGTACAAACGTAGGATTTGCCTATTGGCAAATATCGGCTATGCTATACCCGAGTGGTCTTAGGAGAGTAAAGATATGCCTGTGGTTATTAATAATCAGACCTATTACCGAACAAACGAGGTCTGCCGCATGCTCGGCATCAGCAAGAATACCCTCTTCCGATGGTTAAAGGACGGGGTATTTAGCGACGATGTTGAGTACCGGGACTGGCGGGGTTGGAGACTATTTACCGCGGCTCAAGTAGAGAACATTAAGGCAAAGACCAACCATGTACACACAGTAAGCCGGAAAAGCTAAGAGAAGGGACATATGAAAACAACGCAAGTCAAACAACCCACGGCAGGCAAGCTAGAAGAGGAACTGAATCTCAAGGCCCAGCTCCTGGATGCTGCCACCGACTCCATCTTTCTATACCGCACTGACGGCAGTCTTGTCTATGTAAATGAAGCTGCCTATAAATCACGGGGTTACGAGAAAGAAGAATTGATGGCAATGAACGGGTGGGACCTGGCTATCCCCGAACTTGCCCATCTGTTCAACTCACACGTAAAAGAAATCATAGACGAAGGGGAAGCCACCTTTGAAAGCGTCCATCGCCGCAAAGATGGGACTTCAATGCTGGTTGAAACCCATTCCCGCACTATTAAAGTAAACAGCGAAGACCTCATACTCAGCGTCTGCCGTAACGTCACCAAGCGCAAGCAGGCGGAGGAACTTGCCACCACCCTCATTCACAGCGCCCAGATTGGCGTCTATTTGGTCCAGGACGGAATGTTCGAAATAATCAACCCGCAGATTATGGAGATACTAGGCCTCACCCAAGAAGAGTTGCTGGGTAGAAATGCCCTCAGCCTGGTACACCCCGAAGACAGAGAAATGGTAAGAGAAAACGCCATAAAAATGTTGAAGGGTAAGCGTCTGGAGCCTTATGAATTCAGGGTCTGTGACAAACAGGGTAATGTAAGGGTGGTTATGGAAGCGGTGGCTCCGATTACCTATAAAGGAAAGCGGGCAGCCCTGGGGAATTTCATGGATATCACCGAGCGCAAGCAGGCGGAGGAGGCGCTAAGGGAGAGCCAGGAACAGCTAAAGAAAATGTTTGAGTCCGTAACCGATGGGATATCGGTTATTGATTTGAATGGTGTCATCACCGAAGTGAACCAGAGAATGGTGGAGATACATGAGTTTGATTCTAAGGATGACATTGTGGGAAAAAACGCCATGGAACTTGTTGTCCCCCGCGAATACGAGAGGATAGCCGCCAACATGAAGCAAGCGATAAAGCAGGGAAAGGTTAGCGGCGTGGAATACACCCTGCTTAAAGCTAATGGCACCGAGTTTCCCGCTGAGTTAAGTACCAGCGTGCTAAGGGATGCTTCAGGCAATGCCGTCGGGCACATAACAATCGTGAGGGACATCACCGAGCGCAAGGGAATGCAGGAGCAACTTATGTTGACCGACCGGCTCGCTTCCATTGGCGAGCTAGCCTCCGGTATCGCTCACGAGCTTAACAACCCCCTGACAAGCGTTATCGGCTTCTCCCAGCTGCTCATGGAGAGGGATATCGCCGATGATTTCAAGGAAGATTTGAAACTTGTCCACAGCGAAGCCCAGCGTGCTGCCGGCATAGTCAAAAACCTCCTCACCTTTGCCCGAAAACATGCACCGGTGAAACAGCTGACCCAGATAAATAGCGTTATCGAGGACGTGCTGAGATTACGCGCCTATGAACAAAAGGTGAGCAACATTGAGATCGGCAGACAGTTTGCCACTGACCTCCCCGAAGTTATGGTTGACCATTTCCTGATAAGGCAGGTCTTCCTCAACCTCGTCATCAACGCCGAATATTTCATGGCTGCGGAACACAATAAGGGCATGCTAACCATTACTACTGAAAGAGCTGACAATACGATCAGGATTTCAATTGCTGATGACGGCCCGGGTATTTCAAGGGAAAACCTGAGCCGAATATTCAACCCTTTCTTTACCACCAAGGAAGTGGGCAAAGGAACCGGGCTCGGTTTGAGCATCTGCCACGGAATAGTGGCTGAGCATGGCGGTAGTCTACACGCCAGAAGCCAGCTGGGTAAGGGAGCCACGTTTGTTGTCGAACTACCTATTGACGGTTCTGAACCCCAAGGAGGAGGCGACCATGGTACAATCTAACAGCAGCGGAAAAACTATCCTAGTAGTTGAAGATGAACCAGTTATCGCTCAAGTCTGCTCGAGGACACTCAGCGCTGAAGGGTTCCAGGTGGAAGTTGCGGTAAACGGGAGGGCTGCTCTGGACATGCTGGACAAAAAGGAGTATGACCTCTGCATCGTTGACATCAGAACGCCATCGATGAGCGGCATCGAACTCTACGAGCACTTAGAGAAGGAGCACCCGGTGATGACCAAGAGGGTTATATTCAGTACCGGGGATGTGATGAGTGGCAATACCAAGGAATTCTTGGAAAAGACCAACCGACCGTATCTACCCA
Source organism: uncultured Dehalococcoidales bacterium (assembly GCA_964620725.1). Taxonomy (GTDB): domain Bacteria; phylum Chloroflexota; class Dehalococcoidia; order Dehalococcoidales; family BS750m-G39; genus CAVTZP01. The sequence goes on along the minus strand of CAZUHO010000006.1, from coordinate 3,118 downwards.
AGCCATTCACTCCTGATGAACTAAGAACACTAGTGAAAACGACTTTGGGCACAAAGGTCTAAATACTCCAAGCCGTACCAAGTAGTCCAAGAGTAGATAGAGGTTGAAAAGCGATATGGATACATTAAACCAACAGGAAGCAGTACTCGTCATTGATGACGAAGCAGTAATTAGAAGGCTTCTTTGCCAGAAACTATCAAGCGAAGGCTACACATGCAAGGAAGCGGCTACCGCCGAGGAGTTCTTCGACAAGCTGAAGAGCAACCAGGTTGGGCTGGCGATTCTGGATATAAAGATGCCGGGAAAATCGGGAATCGAGATCCTTCCGGAAGTAAAGGCCGCCTACCCTGACACCGCGGTCATCATGGCTACAGCGGTTACCGAACTCAGTGTTGCCATCCAGTGTATAAAGCAAGGAGCCGATGATTATATCTGCAAGCCCTTTAACCTAGACGAGGTTAGCCTGAGCGTCAAAGGCGCTCTTGAGAAAAGACAACTGCAGCTTAAAATTAGAGAGTACCAGCACCATCTGGAAGAGAAGATTGAGGAGCAGACGAGAGAGATCCGAAAGATTTTCCTCGGTGCCATTGAGGCGCTGGTCTTTGCCCTGGAAGCTAAAGACAAGTACACCGCCGGTCATTCGCGCCGGGTGACCGATATTGCCGTGGCCATAGGCGAGGCACTCAATCTGCCGGCAAGTGACATGGAAGACCTGCGCTGGGGTAGCTTGCTCCATGACGTGGGTAAGATTGCGGTTGACCAACTCATTCAAAATAAGCCCGGCAAACTGACCCGCGAGGAATACGAGCACATTATGATTCATGCCCAGGTGGGGGCTGGTATTGTCAGGCCGGTGACCAATGGGAAGGTGGTGGAGATGATTGAGCACCACCACGACCATTATAACGGCACTGGACTTCATCAAGTTGTTAAAGGTAATGAAATACCACTGGCGGCCAGAATCCTGGCGGTGGCTGACGCCTTTGATGCCATGACCTCGGAACGTCCCTACCGCTCAGCCATGTCTAAAAAGGAAGCTATAGACGAAATCAAGCGCTGCAATGGCACTCAGTTCGACCCGGATGTGGTCACCGCTTTCTTTAAGACGTCCATAGCTGAAACAGTGCCGACAGAGGCCTGAAATAAGGGGGCCTGATACAGATGGCCGAAACAAATAAAAAGAAAGTACTTATTGTAGATGACGAACCAGGCGTTAGGCAACTGGTAAACAGAATACTGAGCAAGAGCTATGCCGTCATCGAGGCACAAGATGGCGCCGAGGCAGTAGACGTGACCCGCAGCCAAAAACCGGATATCATTCTGATGGATATGATGATGCCAAAGGTGGACGGCCTTACTGCCTGCTACGTGCTTAAGAAGGACGAGGCTACCAAGGAAATCCCTGTGGTCATGATCACAGCTGTAGGCTATGACCTCAATAAGAGGCTCAGCCAGGATATCATGGGTGCCGACGGATATATAACCAAGCCCTTCACCCCCCAAGACCTGGAGGGTGCAATTGAGAAGTTCTTCAGCGCAAACTCAAAGAAAGCACCAACCCCGGAGAAAACCTCGGAGAAAAAGCCGCAGCGAGCCCGCGCCCGACATTCATAACCAACCTCACCTCACTGCCTAGTTGCACTTTACAGCGAAGCCAACCCTTTGGCGCTAATGACCGGCTACGTTTCTTTTATTATCCCTTATAGTTTTAGCCCCTTTGCTACTAATTTCCCCAACTTCGGGTCGGCTTTAGTAAAGTTCTCAACCGCCCGTTTCCGTATCGGTTTGTCAACATTCATAAGGTCGGCGATGAGGTTATCTACCACGTGTTCCTGGTCCATCTTGCTAAGGGAACGATACCTCTCTCCGGCCTGGGCAAAATCGTTCTTTAGTCTTATTTTACGGCGAGTTACTTCACCCTCTAGCTTATATAGCCGCGGCTTGCCCTCCTCGGCAGCCTCTCCAGGCATACCGCTACCCAGACTGTTCGGCTCATAATTGACCGGGCCGCTGAACCGACCGAACTGCATAGACCCATCACGCTGGTTATTGTCGACCGGCACTATAGACCTGTTAACGGCGAGCTGGAGGTAGTTGGCTCCGAGCCGATGGCGTTGAGTGTCAGCATATGAGAATGTTCTGCCCTGCAGCAGCTTATCAGCGGAGAACTCAACTCCGGGAACAAGGCTGGCGGGACAGAAAGCCGCTTGCTCCACCTCGGCGAAGAAGTTTCCGGGATTACGGTTAAGTATCATCTTGCCCACCGGCATCAGCGGGAACTTTTTCTCAGGCCAGGTCTTGGTGGCGTCCAGCGGGTCGAAGTTCTGTTTCAATTCGTCGGCAATATTCATTATCTGTACGTTAAGCTCGTACTCAACCTTTTCGCCTCTGGCGAGAGCATCGTGCAGGTCGCGGACAAGATAATCCGGGTCAACCCCGGCTAGATGGGTGGCTTCATGGCGGTCAAGGTTATGTACACCCAGTTTGGGCTTCCAGTGGTATTTGATATATACCGCCTTGCCTGCAGCGTTTACCCACACGTAGGTGTTGACGCCGAAACCCTCCTGCATCCGATAGCTCTTCGGTGTGCCACGATCAGAAAAGAGCCAGGTAATCATGTGGGTCGATTCCGGTGTCAGGGATATGAAGTCCCAAAAGCGGCTATGCGCCGACGAGGCTGACGGTATATTGGTATCCGGTGCGCCCTTGAAGGCGTGAACCATATCGGGGAATTTGACGGAGTCCCGGATGAAAAACACGGGCAGGTTATTCCCCACCAGGTCGTAGTTGCCATCCTCGGTATAGAACTTGACGGCAAAGCCACGGGGGTCTCGTACCGTATCCGCCGAGCCCCGACCTCCGACGACGGTGGAAAACCGCACGAATACGGGGGTCTTTTTCTTCGGGTCCTGGAGGAATTCTGCCTTGGTATAAGGCTTCATGCTCTTGTAGACCTGAAAGTAGCCGTGAGCTCCGGCCCCTTTGGCATGGACAACCCTCTCCGGAATGCGTTCCCTGTCAAAGTGAGCCATTTTCTCAATGAACTGGACGTCCTGCAATAAAACCGGACCGCGTTCGCCGACCGTTAATGAGCTCTGGTTATCGGTAACCGGCACGC